>NZ_JBQSWK010000006.1:0-160132 GCF_052377065.1 Brachybacterium sp. AOP42-C2-15 | reverse complement strand
CCCATAGGTCTCAGCCATGCGCTCGATGCTGGTGCCGAACTGACGGTTCACCGATCCAGGGGTCTGGCGGTATCGGAACATCGGCTTCTCGAGCCGGTGGAAACCTACCCCGGCGGCCGTCATGCGCAGCCAGAGGTCGTGATCCTCGCGACCTGATCGCAGGGACTGGTCGTACCCGCCCACGGCGTCGTAGTCGCGGAGCCTGACGACCGCCGCGGCGTGCACCATGTTGTCGAGCACGATGGTACGCGGATCGTAGGGAGGCAGAAGCCAAGGCCGCTCGCCCTGTTCGTCACCGAACAAGACGGCATTGCAATAGACAACGCCCACGGATCGGTCAGCTGCCAGAACCGACATCGCCTCCTCCGCATACTCCGGGGCGATCAGGTCGTCGTCTGCGAGGAAGAGCATGGCATCGGTTCCGAGCTCGGCGCGGCCGGCATTGAATGCGCCTCCGGGACCCCGGTTCTCGATCCTGACGAGGCTGATGCCTCCGCCCTGGTCGATCCTGTCCAGGAACTCGATGGTCTCCTCCCGGGAGCTCCCGTCGTCGACCAGAACGATCTGGTCGGGAGGGAGGGTCTGAGCACGCACGGATGAGAGAGCCTCTTCGAGGTACTCATGCCTGTTGAACACAGGGATCACAACGCCGTAGGTCAGGGCACTGCCTTCTTCGATGTTTGGACTCATTGGCTATCCACTCTCCTGGTCTCGTGCAGCATGTCGTCGACCCGTCCACGGATCGCGGCGATGAACCGATCCTCCCCGAACGCTGCCACGTGGGCTCTGACGTCCTCCCGATCCTCGGGCATGGGAGCTTCCTGGACGGCACTTCGAATGCAAAGTGGGGTCGCTTCGTCGAAGAAGATCCCGTTCACGCCCTCCTCGATGGTGTCGAGATACCCCCCCGCCCGCAGAGCGATCGTTGGCACCCCGTGAGCACCCGCTTCCAGGGGGGTGAGCCCGAAGTCCTCATGGCTCGCGCAGATCAGGGCCGACGCGCGGGCGTACGCCCATCGCATCTGCGCGTCAGAAAGCCCCTCCACAAGGCGCACGTTGGCCGGTGCCATAGCTTGGAGGCGGTCACGCTCGGGACCCTTCCCGACCACCAGCAGTCGATTCTGGGGCATCGAACGGAACGCTTCGATCACCACATCCACGTGCTTGTAAGGCTGGAGCCTTGAGACCACAAGGAAGTAGCCGGGATCATCGGCCCACCCGCTGATCTGGGCGTCGATCCGTTCCTGCGGCCCCTCCGCGACGTCCGGGGAGAAAGGTGGGAACAGGGTTTCGGCTTCAAAGCCGTACACGTTTCTGATCCGCTCCTTCACCACAGAGGAGTTCGCGAGGTAGGAATCCGCCTGGTGCGCAGCTGTCCTGTCCCAGCGCCGCACGAACGGGGACAGGACGGAGAGCGCGAGCCGCTTGGGATCCAAGCGCCCGGCAACGCCGAGGTAATCCTCGGCAAGGTAGAGCCAACGGGCCGGCGAATGGCAGTACACGATCTTCCGTCCCGTGGTCGGGTAGGCGTGCGCCCAGCCAGACGAGGACGCGATCACGACATCCGCATCGATCCTCATCCGCGACGAAGCGGAGGCGAGAAGGGGCAGAGCGATGCGCGGGTCCCGCCGGAAGGCGCCGATGCGGTTCAGTCCGCTCGTGCGGATCCGCATCTCCCGGAACTCCGGGTAGGTCTGTTCGGGTTCGTAGAACAGCGTGTGGATCTCCGCCTCGGGGAACGCCTTGGCGAGGGAGAGCACCACCCGCTCGGCTCCCCCGCGCTGGGTGAGGTAGTCATGGGCGATCGCAACCCGGGGACGACCGGCAGCCGCTGTCCTCCGGGTAGCCGCTGTCCTCCCGGAGGTCGGTTCCGTGGCGGCACCTCTGGAGCTCTCTGCACCCAATGCAGCTCCCTCCACGGCCAGCGCCACCAACTTGCGGCCCACGGCGTTGGGAACCAGGGGGAGCACCTGATCGACAATGCCCGCCACGCGACGCACGCGGTCACCGGTGGAGAGCACATGTGAAGCGATTCCCACGGCCTTCCCCCAGATGCCCTTGCCAGGACCCGCCGCTGGGAGCAGCGCCCCGGGGTGCAGTTGCCTGAACATGGCGCTAGCGGCTCCTGACTCGAATGCCTTGTGCGCGCGGGATGCCGCGGTGCGCGCCGGCCCGTGATGCTCAGCCTCAGCGGCATCTGCGATCACGAGATCGAGCCCGGCCTCGGCAAGGCGGTAGCCGTAGTCGACGTCCTCCCACCCGTAAGCGCGGTATCGGGTGTCGTAGGGGCCCACCTGTTCCCAGGTGTCCCGCGTGATGGAGCAGTTCGCGGCCCACAGCCGCCAGCGCTCCTCAGCGGTCCGGTTCCGGGCAGCGCGGTGAGCACGGTCACCAGCATCGGTGCCATAGGCCCGAGCGTAGGCCGAGTCCCGGTGGATGTCCCGGGTGAGCCCGATGACCCCGACCGCGGGGCCCTGATGGGCGGAGACATGAGCAGAGACGAACGTGGGCGGCACCACCAGGTCGTCGTCGCAGCGGATCAGTACGCGGCCTCGAGCATCGTCGAAGCCGGCGTTGAGCGCCGCCACGCGGCCCCTGTTCTCGGGGAACTCGACGGAGCGCACAGCAATCCGGTTCTCGGCGTCGACCACCGCGGCGGATCCGTCATCCACCCCGTCGATCACCACGATCACCTCGAAGTCAGGGGTGCCCTCCTCCTGCGCAGCGAGTGAATCGAGCAGGGCAGGCAACCGGGCGGCACCTCGATACGAAGGGATCACGACCGAGGCCGCGGGCTCGCCAGCAGTCTTTGGCACCGATACGACGTCGAGCTCGCTCATCGGGCCTCCTTCCTGTCGCCCTGTGCAAGTCCCTGGAGCAGCGATGCGACCCGTCGCCTTCCCGCGGCAGGCGAGTAGTTCTGCTCCCAACGCTGTCGCGAACCCTCGATGACGAGGTCACGGGCAGGCTGCTCCGTCGTGACTGCTTCCACGATCACCCGGGCCAGGTCCTCCGCGTCCCCGGATCGCGCGATCCACGGGTGTCCGGGACCCACCACTTCCGGGAGGGCACCGGCGTCGGAGACCACCACGGGGACACCGGCAGCCATGGCCTCGGCAGCGGTGAGGCCGAAGGTCTCCGCCGCCCGGGATGGGCACACAACGAGATCGACCTGCGTGAAGAAGTCCTCGGGGCGAACCCAGCCCAACCTGTCGATGCGCTCGTCCATGCCAGCCAGTGCCTGTGCAACGGTCTGATCGTCGTTCGCGGTGCCGAAGCGGCTCTCCCCTGCCAGGACCAGACGGAGGGGACGGCCCTCGATGTGATCGATGCTGCCGATGGCGTGTGCGAGGAGATCGACACCCTTCTCCGGCGAGAGTCGGCCCAGGAAGCCGACCCTGATCGGCGCATCCGAACGGGTCGCGTGCGGCTCGTACGGCAGTTCTGCCGTCCAGTTCTCGAACACCTTCGTGTGGGGAAGTCGGGCTGCAATGGTGTGGGAGGGGACCAGTACTCGACGTGCGCCCTTCCGGGCAGGGCCGAGGGCATGCGCTTGCTTGCCCTGCGGGAACCGGTGCAGGTGCGCGATCCGAGGCCCCATTCCCGCAGTGGCGAGTGAGGGCACCAGCCCGTTGCACCACAGGGGAATCGCCCGGTGACGCAGGCGCCAGGCGGTGAGTGCCGCCATGTAGCCAGCTCGCCCGCGGCCGGGGAGGGCAGTCGTCGTGAATCCACGTTCCCTCGCGGCTAAGACCAGTGCGCCGGGCCGTGCCGGGCCGATGACCGTCACACCGATGCCCAGATCATGCAACGCCTCGGCGATGTTCAGGAGCATCACCTCGCCGCCGCCGATGTCACCGTTGTTGGTGGCGATCGCGATTCGACGCTGTGATGCGCCGCGTGCTGAGGCGTGCTTCTCATCGAGAACCAGCCGCCGAGAGGGAAAACCCTGGATCCGGTACTGGGCCACCGCAGTGACCCGGCCCAGTCCAGCCACGAGTCGAGACGCGGCGCCTTTGGCTGCGGGCCGGTCACGCGGAACCGAGCGGAGAAGCGCGAGTGCATCGTCCGCCACGCCACGGAGGGTCGACGTGAGTGTGTACTGGGTCGAGTCGTATGCGGGGAACCTCTTCGCCATCAGTACCCGGCCCTTGCCCAGGAGGTACCGCTTCCGTATGGACGCCCGATTGCCACTGACGGTGAAGCGCACTCGGGCACCGGGTACGTAGATGAGGGGGAACCCGGCTTCCTGCACACGCCAGGACAGGTCCACATCCTCGAAGCCGTACCGCGGAAGGGATTCGTCATAGCCGCCGACGGCGAAGAACAGGTTCCGTGAGATCGCGCAGTTGCAGTTCCCCACATGCGGGCGGTACGGGGTGGCGACGAGTTCTTCTCCGAAGATGTCCGGTCGGGGCTCGCCGTTCTCGCTGCACGCGATGATCCTCCCGCCGGCCAGCTGATCACCGTCAATGGCCGTGGCGAACGCCGAGACCCACTGTGGTTCCACCACATCGTCTGCATCGCAGAACGCGAGCACACGGCCGCGAGCCAGAGAGGCCCCCAGGTTCCGGACCCGTGGGATCCCGGGCTCTGTGCCACCGTCCACCAGCCGGGCTGCCACGTGCGCGTGCTCCGGCTCCTCGATCCATTCGCGGACGAGGTCAGCGGTGGAATCGGTCGATCCGTTGTCGATGACCAGGACCTCGAACGTGGCCTCGCCCTGCTGTGCGTCCAGGGCGTCGAGCTGGCGACGCAGGGTGGCCTCACCGTTGCGGACGCAGATGATCACGCTGACATCGGGTGCTTCGGTGTTGGAGGTGGTCACGAGTGAGCCCCGGCTGCTTCCAGAGCACCGCCCAGCCACGACAGGCTCGACTCCCGCGCGGCCTGGCTGATGGCCTCCGGTTCGCGAACCAGCGGCTGGTCCACGGGGTCCGATGCCGCCCCGAAGGCGGTATCCGCATCGGCACCGAAGGTATGGAGCAGTGTCTCCAGCCGGGCGTCCTGCCCAGGGCCCCGGCGCAGGACCCGCACTGGGGTCTCGAACATGATCGCGAACAAGGTGGCGTGGAAGGAGTCGGTGATGACCTGCTCCGAGTCCCGGATCACCCGCAGGAAGTTCGCTATCCCGTACCAGCGGGACGACAGGGCGAAGGGGGAGATGAGGTCGGCGACCTTCAGCTTCTTCGCCCGTGCGACGGCTCGGACTCCGGAGCGGGTGCTGCCTCCGCTGGACACCAGCAAATAGGTTCCCAGCGTTGGCGACGTGAGTGCAGGCGCCTGATCAGCGATCCGGCTCCATTCCTCGACGCTCAGCAGCAGCGTGGGATCCAGGACCACGGGGACTTCCCGGCCGGTGATCTCGGAGATCAGCCGGGACCCTTCGGACTCTCGGACCGAGATGTGCTCGAATCCCTCCAACATGCGCGCGTAATGGGCCCGGTACCCATCGCTGAGCTGAGCCGTGCCAAGACTTGCTGCGTAGGAGATCCGCTGATGCGGGTGCGCGAAGCGAAGGAAGTCGGTCGGACACCCGCCCCGATACGCCGGGTTCCACACCTGATCAGAGCCCACGATGAAGGAGCCGTAGCGATCCTTCAGAGGTGCAGCGTCACCTGGGCCGCGCACATGGGTGCTCTCGAGGCGCATCCGCGACAGTGTGAACTCCGTCAGGGGGCTGCGCCGACGTTCCTTGGTCGCGCGGGCCGGAACAGTTCTCAGCTCACCGTCGCTCACCGCTTTGAGCACCTTCGCCCCGAGGTCGGTGCCACGCCGAGCTGCTTTGAGAACGACAGAACGATGGCCCTGCCTCGCCGGGGATTCGACGGCCTCCTCCCCGGGGGCAACGGCCTCCTCCCCGGGGGCGACGGGCTCCGCCTCCCGGGGAGCGACCGTCTCCGTCCCTTCCCGCGAGTAGTGGTAGGGCTCGTTCGGGATGACGAAGGGTTCGTGGCCGAGGTCCTCCAGAGCCCGGTACAGCGCAAAGTTCTGCAGCCGGTTGCCCACGTTGGCCATGTCGTGGATGGTGACGATGCCAACCTTCATCAGCAGCTCTCCCTCAGCAGATCAGCCATCAACGTCCACGCACCTTCTTCACCCATCGCGTCAAGCCCGGCAGCCTCGTCCTGACGAACCGCTTGGCACGGGGAACGAGCCCCGCACTGTAGATCTCGCGATACCGCTGGATCTCCGGGGTGATGCGAGAGCGGAACACCTCGAAGCTGCGGGCTCGGAGCGCATCGTCGTACGCTTCGTCGCCAAGGACCACGAAGCGTCGGCGCGCATCGTAGATGCGCTTGCGCTTCGCAGGGATGTTCGAGTTCGGCTGCACTCGCTTGGTCGGCACCGGCTTCCCGGCCTCGATGTCCTGGGCCAGACGGTACGAGAGCCCTTCCCTGCGATGCCGGAGGCCGGCCTCCTGCGACTTCGCAGCGGAATCGGCAGTGATATCGGTAAGGGTCAGCTGCTCCCGCCCGCTGTCGAAGATCGCCGCTGCGTGCGACGACCGGGTGATGACGATGTTGTCGCCTGCGGGATCGGGGGTGAACTGCGAGAGCCAGGCATCGCCGAAAGTGATGTCGGCGGTCTCGTTCATGACGTCATCGCAGTAGTCACAGGCGTTGTACTTGAAGAGTCCCACTCCCCAGTCCGTAGCCAGGTAGTCGTCCTTCGACTCCGTCCTCGTGGTCCCCCCGCCGGACACCGATACGTCGTAGAGGTCGGCGCGAACATCCCCTTCGACGCGGAAGTCGATCTTCTCGAGCTCTCCCGGCTGGATTCCCTTCTCCCAGCCGAGGCTCTCTGCGAATCGGGCCGACTTGAAGTGACCGCAGACGATACCGACGCAGTAGCGCACCCGCTCGCGGAACACAGGGTCCTCCAGCTGAAGCAGGCGGACCGCCTTGATGAAGCAAGGAACACCCACCACCGCGTAGCGGCCGGGATTCTCCCGAACGTGGGACAGCACCCCACTCATCTCGACCGGGTAGTACCGGGTTCCAGCGCCTCCCGCGGCCGACTCGCGGCTGGTGGACACGGAGTACTTGAAGAGCGGACCCGCCGCCCCTCCGCGCGGGGTCACGTGGAGGACACCGTCTATCTCGTCCTCGGCGAGCAGACGGTCCAGGAACCAGCTGGTCATGCCGCCTGAACTGCCATCGCCTCGAAAGCTCCCCGCGTGGACATGGCCTGCGGCCACTGTTTGGTGAACACCCACCTCGGGGTGCTGCTGAGCAGCGGTCGGCTGGATGAAGGCACGTGCGAGGGCGTCCTCGTCGACCTCCGACGAGAACGGACACACCTTCAGGAATGCCCCCTCGGTATCGAGATCGCCGTCTGCAGCCGGGGCTGCCTGGTACCGCCCTTCCGCGTTCATCCGGACCGTGAGGGGCGAGCCGGGAGCACGGCACATGCACCGCAGCCGATGCAGAGACCGGGCTCGACCACCTTCTCAAGCAGTTGCCTGGCTGTACTCATCGCTCAACCCCTTCTGTCGATCTGTCACGTCAGCGCCCGGCGCGCTTCGCACCTTCGGACTGGAATGGACCTGCAGGGCGAATCCGATTGCTATCGCCCAGGAGAGAGTGAGGAACACTTCCCCGAGGCGCAGCGCACACAGCAGCAGCACCAGACCAAGAGCTTGACCGATGATCTGACCGTGAGTGAGCTCGGACTTCCAGGGGCGCACCATGACAGCCACGGTCAACCCGACGATGACAGCGGCCCAGATCCACCCGCCCTCCACCAGCAGCGTCCAATACGAGTTGTGGAAGAACCACACCCTGTACGGCTCATCCGTGAAGGTGATGTACGCCTCCCCCAGTCCGGAACCGAAGAATCCGGCGTCCTGCACCTTGATCTCAGAAGCGGCATCGATGCGCTCTCGGAGCAGGTCCGAACCCTCTCGGTCAGAGAAGGCACCGATCTGCGAGTAGTCCTCCTGCAGCAGTTCTACGAGCCAGTAGATCGCGATCGCAAGGAGGACCCGACCCAGAGCTTTCAGATGAGGGGCGGCAAGCGACCACACGAGCGCTGCGCCCAGTGCAGCGATCGAGGTCCGAGATCCAGTCAGCCACACGGAGTAGGCCAGGAATGAGAAGAGGCCGTACTTGAACCAGGGATTTCTCACGAGGTACAGGACAAGCACGCCTGCGACCGCATAGATGAGGCCCGCAACGTTCTTGTCTCCGATCATGCCCGTCAAGTACTCGCCATACGGGGCCGGCAGCAGCCCGGCCAGGAAGAGCGGCACGTTGACCACCAGGGCAAGGACGAAGCCCCAGAGGCCCGACCTCAGATCAATGCGCCCCGACGCGATGACCATCGCGAACGCGAAGGTGACGGTGAGTCGGATGACCCTGCCCTGCCAGTCCGCGGCGAGTTCTGTCGGCTCCTGGAAGACAGAAAGCGTAGCGACGTAGAACAATCCCAGCGCGAAAACGGGGATGACCCACTGATTGGAACGCAATTCGAAGGTGGGGCGCCTGAACACCGCCAGACCAACGACCGCCGCCATGATGAGATTGCTGATCGGAAAACCGATGGACGGCAACGGGAGCACGGAGTGCGCGATGAGGAGGAAGAACAGCGCGAACTCAAGGATCTTGATCGAGGAGATCTCGTCGACCGCGCTGCGTGCGCTGTCGCGAAGCCGTGCCCCCAAAGCATCCGTGCGATAGTCGGAGGTCGCGCTCACGCCCCCACCTCCTGGTACACCCTCGCGATTCCCTGACACATGTCTCGCACCGATTGTCCGGTACGCCCCGCCTCCGGTCGAGCCTCCAGCTGCATGCCTTGCGACACGATCGCGCTGGCCACGGCGTCGGGATCCGCTGCATCGACAAGGCAACGGGCGGGCACGATCTCTCGGTTGCCCCCCACATCCGTGGCGACCACACCCAGGCCGTAGGCCACCGCGTCCAACAAGGTGTAGGAGAGGTTCTCCCACGCCGAAAGCTGCACCGCCACGTCATGCTCGCGCAGCGCCTGATCGGCATCCACGTGCCCGCAGAACGTCACCGCGTGCTCCACGCACAGCCGCTTCGTGCGCTCCCGCAGCTGCTGTTCCCGCGGCCCGGTACCGGCCACGGTGAGGCTGGCCCCCGGGTGATCCTTCGTGACCAGTGCGAACGCGTCCAGCAGAGCATCGATGCGCTTCTCCGGTGCTAGGCGTGCCAAGGACAGCACCCGCAATCCCGGCGAGCGTTCCGCCCGCTTCCCTGGCCCCTTAGCATCTGGCCCGTCCACCCCATTGCGCACCACCGTCACCGGAGCTCCGCTCCCCCACTGTGCGAGCACCTGCTCTCGCGTGGACTCGCTCACCGCGATCACGTGGTCGGTGCGCCACAGCCGCACCCGGTGCACCCCGGCCTTCACGCGCGCAGCTGCGGCGGAGCCCTGGTACAGGCCCTTCACCCCGGCGATGCCGTGTTCGGTGCTCACCACTCGGATCCGCTGACCGGAAGCACTGCGCACCCCTTGCGCTGCCGCGGCCCCGGCGATGTCCGCGAACGCCAAGTGCGTGTGCAGCACATCCGGCCGCAAACGGCGCAGCGACCCGCGGATCGACCGCACGGCCGTGGCGGCACCGTCAGCCGGGCTCACAGGGCCGGTCACGACGGGCACGCCACGCCCTCGCAACTTGGTGACGAGCGGGCCCTCCGGGCACAGCACCACCAGCCGCCAGCCGGGGATGCCCTCGGTGGCGGCGTCGAGCACGTGGCGCGCCACCCCGGCGAGCTCCGCCACCGGCACCACCCACAGTGCGGTGCGGATCAGAACCACTGCTCGAGCCGGTCCAGTGCGGTGAAGAAGCCTTCGCCGTTGTTGACGTGCCCCATCCATATCTCCGGGATGAACGGCGCGTCAGGGGCGAGGCGGTCCATGCGCTCGGCGAGGTCCTTGAAGTCGACCTCGCCCTCGCCCACCTGAACGCCCTCGCCGTCCACGCCCACCGAGTCCACGATGTGCAGGTGCTCGGTGTGCGGGCCCATCAGGTCGATGTACTCGCTGAAGGGGCGCTGGTAGAAGTTCGCGGCGAGCTTCGAGTGGGACACGTCGAAGGTGAGGCGGCGGCCGTAGGTCTCGCAGAACCACACCGTGTCCTCGGGCTCCATGAACAGGTTGTGGAACTGCTGGCCGCCCATCAGCCACGGGAACGGCGGGACGGTCTGCGGAGTCAGGCGCACCCCGGCCTCGTCGATGCGCTCAAGGCCCCGCTGCACCCGCTCGTACAGCGGGTAGCGCTCCTCTGCGCACAGGTGACGATCGGGCAGGAAGCCGCCCATCGTCACCACGACGATCGGATCCTCCTCGCAGGTGAAGTGCTCACGCATGTCGCGCGTCATGTCGATGACGCGCTGCACCTCGTGGATCGAGCGCTCCCAGATCGCGTCATCCGGGGAGGCGAGGTCGATGAGGAAGTCGCCGGGGTACAGGTCCGGGGCGTGCACGGTGAAGAACTGCGGCAGCTTCTCCCCCGCCTCGAAGAACTGGCCCAGCTCGAGGTCCATGTCCTTCCCGCTCTGGTGGAACTCGAGGAAGTCCGGCTCGGACACCTCCAGCAGTGCGCGGAAGTCGTGGAAGCGCACCGGCAGGCCCCAGGGGCGGTGGAAGCTGTAGTCGCTCCGGGACTGCGGACGGCCCGCGAGGTCGCCGGGGTAGAAGAAGTCCCCGGCGGGCACGTCGCGATGCAGGGTGACGCCGAGAAGTGCCTCCCGGCGATGGGGCTGCAGGCCGCGGCCGGGGCTCTTGACCTCGACGTCCGTCGCGGTGACGACGTCGCCGATATGCAGATCCCGTGCGGCCACGAGCGACTTGGCGAGGTTGACTCGGTTCATCAGCTCTCCGGTGGAGACCTCGCGCGGCCTGTCGGTGCCGAGAGCTTCTTCCACCTCGCGGATCTCGCGAACCATCGTCGTGAGCTCCTCGGGCAGCAGGGAGACCTTGTGGTCCGTGCCTTCGAGGGTCTTGTCCAATGTCACGTGCTTCTCGATGATGTTCGCCCCGCGGGCCACCGCGGCGACCGGCACGTGCCAGCCGCGTTCGTGGCCGGAGTAGCCCACCAGGCAGTCGCCGAGCTCGGCGAGCCGCCCCATGTACCGCAGGTTCAGGTCCTTGTAGGGCGCGGGGTAGGTCGACTGTGTCTGCAGCAGGGCGAAGGGTGCACCCTGGCCGCGCAGCACGTCGACCGCGGCCGTGATCTCCTGTTCGCTGCTCATACCGGTGGAGACGATCATCGCCGCTCCGAAGCCGGCCACGTGGCTGAGGAGGTCGTGGTTGGTGAGATCGGCGGAGGCGATCTTGTAGCCGGGCATCCCGTAGCGGTGCAGTGCATCGGCGGAGGGGATGTCCCAGGGCGTGCAGATCACGTCGACGTCGCGGGCGGCGCAGTGGTCGAACACGCGGTACATGTCCTCCGCTGAGAGGGAGTACTTGCTCAGCAGGTTCATCGTGTACTGCGGGCCCAGGTCCTCACCGGCGTCGCCGGCGCTACTGGTGCGGTACAGCGCCGCCATGTCCCGCAGCTGGAACTTCACGGTGTCCACTCCAGCCGCGGCACACTCGTCCACGAGCTTCTTCGCGAGCTCGACATCGCCCTGGTGGTTGTTGCCGATCTCGCCGATGATCAGCGCCGGATGGTCCTCGCCCACGGTACGGCGGCCGATGGTGAGGGTGCGGGTGTCGGGGGTCGCGATCGCGGTGAGCCGGCCGCGCTCGTCCACCACCGGGATGCGGTCTACGCCCCGGCCGAACAGTGCGGTGATCTCCTCCACGGGCGCACCGGGGGCGACCGCGACGAAGTCCGGGTTGGCTGCGTCCACGGCGAGCGCACCGAGGTCGGGCGTGGGCTGGGCAACCAGCCAGCGGCGCACGTCGCCGTCGCTGAGGGTGCCCCGCACGGTGCCGTGCTCGTCGACGAGGAACACCACCCGGGACTGGTTTTCGGTGATGCGGCGCAGGGCGTCGAGGACTGTGGCCTGCACGTCCACCGTGTAGGGCGCGGTATGGCGATCGAGGATCACGTGGTTCTCCATCCGAGTCGGGTGAGCATGCTCTCGGCGGCCGCGACGTCGGTGAGGGTGTCGATGTCCACGCCCTCCACCTCGTCCAGGACGAACAGTCCAGTGCGGCCGCCGATGCGGTTCTCATGGGTGCGGTAGATGTGCGGCGCCGTGACGTACAGGCTGCCGTTCTCGAAGTAGTGGAGCTGCTCGGGGGTGAGCTCCTGCCGGCGGGGCCGGGCGGTCACGTCGTAGGCGGGGCGGGCGCTCTGTTCGGAGGATTCCGGCAGACGCCAGAAGAAGGGCGACTCCGGCACCACACCCACCAGCGAGTCCACCCCCGCGCGGCGGAACTCGGCGATGGCGCGGCGAATCGTGTCCGGCCGGCGCACCGGGGAGGTGGCCTGCAGAAGCACCACCGCCTCCAGCTGCGCACCGTCACCCTCGACGACGTCCATGGCGTGCAGGACGGTCGGTTCGGTGGCGGCGGTGTCGGTGGCGAGCTCGGCTGGCCGGTCGATCACGCTCGCACCGTGCTCGCGTGCCACGGCCGCGATCTCGGCATCCTCGGTGGAGACGGCGACGATCACCTCGCCGTCACCACGGGCTTCGAGGGCCTGGGCGATGGTCCAGGCGATCAGCGGTTTCCCGCCGACGGGCAGGAGGTTCTTGCGGGGGATGCCCTTGGAGCCACCGCGGGCGGGGATCACGGCCAACACGCTCATGCGGACCCCTCGAGCACCTGGGCGATCACGCGGGAGGGTTCGTCGGCCGGGACCTGCGGGGCAGGAGTGGGTTCCCCTCCGAAGCGGCGCATCCCGTAGCGGTCCCAGAACTCGTGCACCCAGGCGGGGGCCCGGATGGCCTCGACCCAGGCGGGGAGGCCCCGCATCGCCGCTTCGAGCACGCCGGTGGAGAACACGCCCACGACCGGCTGGCGCAGCTCGTGCAGCGGGAGACTCGGATCCTGGAACTCGATGCCGCGCCGCCGCATGAGCGAGTGCGCACTGCGGGACAGGACGTCGGTCTCGGCAGGGTGGGGGCGGTACAGAGCGCTCTCACGGCGGCAGAAGCGATAGGCGGTGCCGGCGGTGATTCGTCGTGGGAGCTCCGCGCCGTGCATCTGGCCCAGGAACACGATCTGCTCGTCGATCTCGTCGCCGAGTTCGTCGGCGTCATGGCCTGCCTGCCACAGCAGCTGAGAGCCGACGGTCCGAACCTCGAGATCGTCACGACCCGAGCGGTAGAACTGGGCGTCCGCATCGCTCCAGGCGAGCAGGGTGGTGCGGGGCGGCAGCGGCGGGGCGAAGGGGGTGAGCGCCCCGTGCTGCACGACGGCGGCCGGGATGTCGTGCTCGAGCGCCCAGGCGTGGGCCAGGCGGCCCACCTGCAGGTGCCAGCCGATGCTGAGCACGGAGGCGATGCCGCGGGTCTCCAGCAGCTCGCGGGGTGAGGCGACGGTCTGCCGTGTCCATTCCTCGCCGGTGAGTTCGGGCAGGTCCACAGCGGCCGGGGCGAGCACGTCCACGGCGACGCTGAGGTAGGGCAGGGCGGTGAGCAGGCTGATCCGGGAGGTGGGGGACGCGGAGTCCACCGCGATCAGGATCCGGTTGCTGGTCTCGGCACCGTCCCGGGAGTGCAGCACCAGGCTCGGCTGCTGCGGGGCATCGCCGCGGCGGGAGCGGATAGCCCCGGTGACGGTGTGCTTGAGCTGGCGGGCGCGGTGGCGAGACGTCTGCCATTCCTGCCAGCGCTCGAGGCTGCGGGGGTGGATCAGTGCCATAGGGCGTCGACCTCCTCGAGGCGATGGTCGAAGGTGTGCTCGGCCAGGGTGCGTCGGCGACCCGCCTCGCGCATCCGCTCGGCCCAGGCGGTGTCGTGCAGGGCGCGGCGGGCGAGGTCGGTGAGCTCGTCGATGTCGTGCCAGACGGCCACCTCGGTGTCCACCTCGTAGAACTGGTCCACGTCATCGCGGTCCACGAGCTGTACGCCGCCCATGCCGGGGATCTCGAACGTGCGCATGGCGTGGCCGTTCTGGAGGCCGTGGATGGCCACGGCCGCGGCTGCCTCGGCATGGATCTGGTAGGCGCGCTCGAGCGGCACCTCCCGGGAAGAGGTGAACGGGGGGCGCTTCCAGGAGAAGGTGCGGGCCCGATCGATCACGTGGCGGGAGAAGTCGCGGCCCCAGGCGTGGACGGGCAGGCCCCGCTCCCCCAGGGTCTGGAGAGTCTCGAGGCGGTTGTCGTAGCCGGAGCCGATGAACACGATCTCGCCAGAGCGGTGCCCGGTGGGCGCGGCGCGGTGCGGGTCGAAGGCGTTGGGGACGAAGTGCGCGTCCACTCCGCGGCGCTGCAGCTCCTCGGTCTCGGAGCGGGCGTAGTCCACCACGGGGCCCACGGAGCGCAAGAAGTCGTCGGTGTAGTCGTGGCGGTGCAGGTCGTCGTACAGCCACAGGATTCGCGGGGTGTCGTCGAGGGCGTCCCAGAAGCGGTCGTCGAGCCCGTCACCCTTAATGATGACCACCCTGTCCGGCTGGACGTCGCGCATCATCGCGATCACCCGATCGGTGAGGCGGCGATTCTCCGAGCTCTGGCGGTCGGTGGCCAGGCGCAAGCGTTCCGGGAGCTGCACGGTCGCCTTGAGGCGCACCTTCTCCGCCATGGTGTCGTAGGCGTCGTACCGCGCGGTGTGGACCTCGTAGCCGCGGCGGGCGAAGGCATCACCGATGCTCTGCCAGTAGCCGTGGAAGGAGGGGGAGATCAGCAGCAGCCGAGGTGTGGTGCTCATCGTGGCAGCTCCGTCCCGGCCTGGTGGATCAGCTGCAACTCCTCGCGGGCCACGGCGAGGGGGCGCACGTCGCGCCCAGCTGCTCTTCTGCCAGCATTCCACACCAGGTTCGCGCCCGTGGCCAGGGACATCCCAGCTCGCAGCAGGTGCAGATTGCCGTGCTTGCGGGCGTAGCGCATGCGGGCGCCCACCAGCCAGCGGCGCCGTCGCTGCTCATTGCCCGAGGACGCGCCGCCCACGTGGCAGACCTCGAGGTCCGCGTCGAGCAGGGAGGGGATCCCCGCCCGGCGCAGGCGCAGCTGGAGATCGACTTCCTCCGTGTACATGAAGTAGCCCTCGTCGAAGCCGCCGATGCTGCGTACCTGCGTGAGCGGCAGCAGCAGAACGGCTCCGGAGACCCAGTCCACGGGGATCATCCCGGCGCCGCGCTCGGCGTCGAGGTCGTGTCCCACGGCGCGGTGCAGCACATCGCGGTGGCGCTGGGAGGCGAGCGGGACCAGCCATTCGACGACCTGGTGGCCGATGGTCGGGAAGTATCGGGCGGAGTATCCGGAGCTGCCCTCGGGGCTCACTATGCGGCAACCGACCACGGCCGGCTGCCACGGCGCGGCATGTGCCAGCAGTGCGCGACAGAAGCCCTCTGGGATCTCGAGGTCGGAGTTGAGCACCAGGGCGTGCTCGATCGCCGGAGTCTGAGCCAGTGCGGCGAGGCCGGTGTTCACGGCAGCACCGAAACCGCCGTTGGCCTCCCGGCGCAGCAGTTCGACCCCGTCGGGGAGGTCGCCGGCGTCGACCGGCTGGGGGCTGGCGTCATCGACCACCACCACCCGGGCAGCTCGATCCGCGGTGGTGACCGAGGGGCCGGCCAGTGCGGTCAGCAGGGGCAGCACCGGGGCGATGTCGCCGTGCACGGGGATGACCACCCCGAGCTGCTCGAGGGTCACTCCTGTTCCCGGTCCGCGGGAGCGGCGCGGCGGCGCCGGGAGCGCTGGGGCGGTTCGGTCGGGCTGGACGTCGCGGGAGCGAGCGGCTCGGCAGGCCCGTCGGCCTGCTCGACGTCCACATCCTCGGCGTCCGGTACGAGCGCGCCGTCGTCGTAGCCGGTGGCGGCGCCGTAGCCGTAGGTGCCGTAGGCGGCGTACCCGTATTCGGCGTCGCCGTAGGCCAGGCGGGTGAAACGGCTCGCGGATGCGCGGTTCAGGACCACGCCGTAGACCTTCGCGCCGATCCCGCGGATCGCCTCGACCGAGCGGGTCAGGCCGATCATCCGGCTCTTCCCGGGCACGCCTATGAGGATCGCGCCGTCGGCGTGCCGGGCCAGCAGCTGCGCATCGGTGACCGCGAGCACCGGGGGCGCATCGATGATCACGAAATACTCGCGGGAGAGTTCCGTGATGAGCTCCTTCATGCGCCGGGAGCCCAACAGCTCGGAGGGGTTCGGCGGCACCTGCCCGGCGGGCAGCAGCGTCAGCTTCGCCACCGAGGAGTGCTGTGCGGCGTCCTCGAGGCTCACCGAGGCGGCCAGCAGCTGCGACAGACCGATCGCACCGTCCACGCCGAACTGATCGGCCACCATCGGGCGGCGCAGGTCCGCATCGATCAGGAGGGTGGGCTGACCGGCGCGGGCCATCACCCGGGCCAGGTTCGCGGCCACCACGGACTTGCCCTCGCCGGGGGCGCTCGAGGTGACCACGATCGAGCGCGGAGGCTCGTCCACATCCACGTACCGCAGATTGGTGCGCAGCTTGCGGATCGCCTCCCGGGCGCCGAAGGCCTTCGGCTCCGGCAGCGTGCCGTCCTTCGCCCGGATCATCTCCTTGGCCTCCGGCAACGTGCCCAGGACCGGCAGATCGAGGGCTTCGGTGATGTCATCGGCGGTACGGATCCGCGAGTCGTTGCGATCGCGCAGCCAGGCGACGCCGAGCGCGATCAGCAGCCCGGCCGCCGCGCCGGCGGCGAGATACCGGTTGCGGTCCGGGGAGACCGGCGCACCTGGCACCACGGCGTTCTGGTACGTGGTCAGCTGCACGCTGACCGCAGCGTCCTCGTTGCCGCCGGTCTCGAGCGCATGAGCTTCCGCGGCGGTCGCCTCGACTGCTGCGTTGGCGATCGCTGAGGCCTCCTCCGGAGAGCCTGCCGTCGCGCTCACCGTGATGATCGGGGCGTTGGGGTCCAGCTGGGTCTGGAGGGAGCCGGCGACGGCATCGGGGTTCGAGGAGAGGCCCAGCTCGTCCACGATGCTCTGCCCCACCGCCCGGGTGTTGAACAGCGGCAGGTACGACTGCGCCTTCGAGTACTGGAACTGCATGTTCCCGCTGGCCTGTTGGATCGGGTTGCCGGCCTCGTCCGTCTGCGCGCTCGCGGAGACATAACCGAGAGCACTGGCGGAGTAGACCTCCGGTTTCGTGTACGAGAAGCCGAAGCCAGCGGCGGCACCGATCACGGTGATCACCACGAGCAGGAGCAGGTTGCGCAGAAGCAGCCTGAGGAAGTCTTCGATGGTCACCGGCACTCACCGTTCACGCTGCAGAAGGGGGGGGTCCGGGCCATCGTAGGTGAGCGCGGCAGAACTCTGTCCGGTTCGACCACGACCAATGGTCACGACTTGGGAACCTGTGCCCCGGATGAGCCGCTACTCACCGGTAACGGGCTCGTCGTCAGCGCTTGAGGTGCTCTCCCAGCGCCGCGAACTGGTCCCTGGGAACGCAACCCGCCTCGCGGATCTTCGAAAGGTCCAGCGTCGACTGCGCCGGGCGCGGCGCGATACCGGTCTTGCCGGTGTAGTACTCGGCCGTGGTCACGGGCCGCACCCGCGCGGGATCGTGGCCGGTGAGCGTGTAAACCTCTGCGGCGATGCGGGCCCAGCTGACGGGCTCGCCCTCGCAGGTGACGTTATAGGTCCCCGCGGCGGGGCGAGCGGTGAGCAGGTGATCGATCGCAGCGGCGAGATCGGTCGTGAAGGTGAGCCGGCCGATCTGGTCATCGACCACGGCCGGGTCGATGCCGCGCTCGGCAAGGCTCGCCATCGTGGCCACGAAGTTGCTGCCCTCACCGATCACCCAGCTGGTGCGCACGATGTAGTGCTCGGGCAGTGAGCCGGCCAGCTGATCGCCGGCAGCTTTGGTCTGCCCGTAGACACCCAGCGGACTCGGCGGCTCATCCTCGTGGTGCCGCTCGGCGGTGCCGTCGAAGACGTAATCGCTCGAGACGTGCACGAGCGTGGCGCGGTGGGTACGGGCAGCCTCGACCAGGCGCGCAACAGCGGTGACGTTCACGGCCCAGGCCTCGCGCCGGCCCTCGACGGTCTCGGCAGCGTCGACCGCAGTGAACGCGGCGGCGTTGATGATCACGCCGTAGGGCGAGAAGTCGAAGGCATCGAGGCTCGAGGGATCGACGAGGTCCAGGCGGGTGCGGTCCACGATGTCGACGTCGGCCCGCCCGGCCCAGAGCGCGGCGAGGGCTCGGCCCAGCTGGCCGTTCCCGCCGGTCACCAGGGTGCGGCGCGGCGGGACGGGCACCACATCGGCCAGGCGCGGGTGGTGCTGGTCCTTGGCGGAGAGCTCCGCTTGCGGCAGCGGGATCGGCCAGGGGATCGCGGCGGTCTCATCGGCCAGGTGCAGGAAGGTGTACTGCGACTGCGCCGCCGCAGTCCAGTGGTCATTGACCAGGTAGGTGTAGGCGGCGGGCGCCTCTAGAGTCTGGAAGGCGTTGCCCACACCGCGGGGCACGAAGATCGCCACGTCGGGGGTGATCTCGTGCCAGTAGGTCGCACCGAAGCTGAGCCCCTCGCGCAGATCCACCCAGGCGCCGAACACGCGGCCGGTCGCGACCGAGATGTACTTGTCCCATGGCTCGGCGTGGATCCCTCGGGTCACGCCCACGGCCTGGTTGAAGGAGATGTTGTTCTGCACCGGCCCGAAATCGGGAAGTCCGGCCGCGAGCATCTTCTCCCGCTGCCAGTTCTCCTTGAACCAACCCCGCGCATCACCATGCACGGGCAGGTCGATCACCAGCAGGCCCGGGATCGGGGTGGGGTGGACAGCTAGCTCGGTCATGAGGTCCTCTCGATGGCGCGGCGGCGGGAGGTCCGTGCGGTCACTGACCGGTGGCCTGGTACTTCGCCTCAGTGGCAGCCTTCTGCGGACGCCACCAGCTCTCATTGTCTCGGTACCAGTCGATCGTCGCCGCCAGGCCCGCCTCGAAGTCCTCGAACCGTGGGGACCAGCCCAGCTCCTCGCGCAGCGCGGTCGCGTCGATCGCATAGCGCAGGTCGTGCCCAGGGCGGTCGGTGACGTGGTCGTAGTCCCCCTCGTTCCGGCCCATCAGGCGCAGGATCAGTTCGACGACCTGCTTGTTGTTCTTCTCCCCGTCGGCCCCGATGAGATAGGTGCGGCCGATCTCCCCCGCCTCGAGGATCCGCAGCACCGCGCTGGAGTGGTCCTCGGCGTGGATCCAGTCGCGCACGTTCAGTCCCTCCCCATACAGGCGGGGGCGGATCCCGTCGATCAGGTTCGTGATCTGGCGCGGGATGAACTTCTCCACGTGCTGGCGCGGGCCGTAGTTGTTCGAGCAGTTCGAGAGCGTCGCCTGCACCCCGAAAGACCGCACCCACGCCCGCACCAGCAGGTCACTGCCCGCCTTCGTGGCGGAGTAGGGGCTGGAGGGGTTGTACGGGGTGGTCTCGGTGAACCGCTCGGGCGTATCGAGGGCGAGATCGCCGTACACCTCGTCGGTCGAGATGTGATGGAACCGCGCCCCGTGCCGGCGCACCGCCTCCAGCAGCGTGAAGGTCCCGATGAGGTTCGAGGCCAGGAACGGCGCAGGATCGTGCAGGGAGTTGTCGTTGTGGGACTCGGCTGCGTAGTGCACCACGGCGTCGGCCTGCGCGACCAGCGGATCGACCGTCGCCGCGTCCGCCACGTCCCCCACCACCAGGCGCACCCGGTGCTCCGGCAGTCCGGCGAGGGAGGAGCGATGCCCTGCGTAGGTGAGCTTGTCGAGCACCGTCACCGTGTCCTCGGTGTGCGCGATGACGTGGTGGACGAAGGCGGAGCCGATGAACCCGGCCCCTCCCGTGACGAGCAGATGACGCGACATGGACGTACCTCCAGAACAGGACCCGCGGGTCAGGGATGCACGGGGTGGTGGGCGCGCTCGCGGGCGAGCACGTCGAGCAGATAGCGACCGTATCCGGATTTCACGAGCGGCTCGGCCCGTTCTCGCAGCTGCTCATCGTCGAGATAGCCCATCCTCCAGGCCACCTCCTCGGGAGCGCCGATGGTCAGGCCTTGTCGCTGCTGGACGGTACGGATGAACTCACCAGCGGCCGCGAGATCGTCGAACGTCCCGGTGTCGAGCCAGGCGGTACCGCGGGTGAGCACCTCGACCTGCAGGCTGCCCTCGTCCAGATACATGCGGTTCAGGTCGGTGATCTCCAGCTCCCCCCGCGGGGAGGGCTTCAGGGCTCTGGCCCGCTCGGTCACCGTCTCGTCGTAGAAGTACAGCCCTGGCACGGCAAGGTTCGAGCGCGGCTGCGCAGGCTTCTCCTCGAGCGAGAGCGCGCGGCCGTTCTCGTCCATCTCGACCACGCCGTACGCGGCAGGATCCTTCACCCAGTAGCCGAACACTGCCGCGCCTTCCAGGTCGCTGAAGCGGCCCAGCTGTGCGCCCATCCCGTGCCCGTAGAACAGGTTGTCGCCCAGCACGAGCGCGGCCTTGCCGCCTTCGAGGAACTCCTCGCCCAGGGTGAAGGCCTGTGCGAGCCCGTCCGGGGAGGGCTGGACCGTGTACTGCAGGTTCACGCCGAAGCGGTCCCCATCGCCCAGCACTCGCTGGAAAGCAGACTGGTCCTCCGGGGTGGTGATGATCAGGATGTCGCGGATCCCGGCGAGCATCAGCGTGCTCAGCGGGTAGTAGATCATCGGCTTGTCATAGACCGGCATCAGCTGCTTCGAGACACCGATGGTCAACGGGTGCAGCCGCGAGCCGGTGCCCCCGGCGAGGATGATTCCGCGCATGTGGCCAGTATGTCAGCGTTCCCCGGTGGAAGGGTCGGCGCCGCAGGCAGTGTCACCGCGGCATATTGCGCAGGTTCGTCGCCGCCATGTCGATCATCCGGCCCACACCGCCGCCGAGGACGATCTTCGTCGACGCCGCCGCGAATCCGCGGATCTGCTGCGCGGTGATCTTCGGGGGCATCGAGAGGGCGTCCGGGTCGGTCACCACATCGATCAGCACCGGGCCGGGCGTCGCGAGCGCCTCGGCGAGCTGCTTCTTCAGCGTCTTCGGGTCGGTGATGCGTACCGCGCCGATGCCCACTCCTTTGGCGATCGTCGCGTAGTCGACGTCCTCGTGGTCGGTGCCGTAGTCCGGCAGGCCCTCCACCAGCATCTCGAGCTTGACCATGCCGAGGCTGGAGTTGTTGAAGACGACGATCTTGGTGTTCAGCTGATGGAGCTTCACGGTGAGCAGCTCACCCATCAGCATGCCCAGACCGCCATCCCCGCTCATGGAGATCACCTGGCGCTGCGGGAATGCCATCGAGGCGCCGATCGCTTGCGGGAGCGCGTTGGCCATCGAGCCGTGGTGCCAGGAGCCGAACAGGCGACGCTTCCCGTTGGGGGTGATGTAGCGGGCGCCCCAGACGTTGCACATGCCGGTGTCCACGGTGAACACTGCGTCCTCCTCGGCGAGCGTGTCGAGGGTCGCCGCGAGGAACTCCGGGTGGATGGGCGTCATCTTCTCGACGTTCTTCGTGTACGCGGCGACCACCCCGGTGAGCGCCTTGTGGTGGGCCTTGAGCATGCGGCGCAGGAAGCGGGAGCTCTTGGTCCCGGTCAGCAGCGGCAGCACGGCCTGCAGGGTGAGGGCCACGTCGCCGTGGACGGCGAGGTCCAGCGGCACGCGCCTGCCCAGCCGCGACGCCTCCGCATCGATCTGGACGATCGTGGGCGGCTGCTTCCCGTCGGCTCCGGGGAGGAACTCCGGGTAGGGGAAGTCGGTGCCCAGCAGGATCACCAGATCCGCCTCATGCATGGCGTCGTAGCAGGCGCCGTAGCCGAGCAGCCCGCTCATGCCCACGTCATACGGGTTGTCGTACTGCATGAACTCCTTCCCGCCGAAGGCGTGGCCGATCGGGGCCTTGACCTGCTCGGCGAGCGCGAGCACCTCCTCACGGGCGTCGCGCACCCCGGCCCCGGTGAAGAGGGTGACGGTGCTGGCGGCGTCGATCAGCTCGGCGAGGCGGCCGACGGGGGCTGCGGCGGGCTGGACCCGGCCGAGGTCCGTGGCGAGGTCCTTGGTGAGCGGGCCGTCCACCTCCTGGTCGGCGACATCGCCGGGGACCACCAGCACGGAGACGCCGCTCTTGGCGATCGCGGTCTGCACGGCGATGTGGAGCAGCCTCGCGCCGTGCTCGCCGGAGTTGACCATCTCGCAGTAGTGGGAGCACTCCTGGAACAGGATCTCGGGATGCGTCTCCTGGAAGAAGCCGGTGCCGATCTTGCCCGAGGGGATGTGGGAGGCGATCGCGAGCACGGGAGCGCCGTCGCGGTGGGCGTCGTAGAGGCCCTGGATCATGTGGGTGTTGCCCGGGCCGCAGGACCCGGCGCATACGGCGAGCTTCCCGGTCAGGCGGGCCTCGGCGCCGGCGGCGAAGGCTCCGGCCTCCTCATTGCGCACGTGCACCCACTCGATGCCGTCGGTGGTGCGCACGGCGTCCACCACAGGGTTCAGGGAGTCCCCGACCACCCCGTAGATGCGTTCGACGCCGAGGCCACGGAGCTGGGTGACGAGGAGCTGGGCGAAAGTGCTGCGGGCCATGGTGGTGCCTCCAAGGGTGATGAGTCCGGATGGGCACCGTCCGGGGCGCAGTGCCCGACCCCACCACCCTACCCTCGCACCGGCAGGAGCTCGGGTGCAGGCCTGGACGCGCTCGGCTCAGCGCTCGGCGTCGCCGCTGAACTGCTCGTAGGCCCTGAGGATCTCTGTGAGGGAGGGGTGCAGCAGCGCCGGGTCCAGGCTGAGATTCTCACCGGGCAGGCTCACCCGCAGCCGGTCGTTCCCCTCCCCGGTCTGTCGCCTCAGCTCCGTCTCCGCGTAGGGGATCTCGAGAGGCGGGCCGTCCCCGGTGGTGCGGCGCACGCCGTGCGGCGTCAGCACCAGCAGGGAGGTGTCCGGCGCAATGGGGATGTCTGCGGACTTCTTGGCCAGGCCACTCAGAATCCGAGGCATCACGACAGCGCTCGCAAGGCCGTAGGCGCCGCCGATGATCGCCAGCAGCAGGCTGCGGGGCTCCATGACGAACAGGGCGACGGCGACGATGACCGCACCGACGAGAAGGCTGGTGCCGATGAGCAGCGGCTGCATGCGCCGCATCTTCTCGGCGCGTGCCGCCGCGCTCTCTCGGTTGAAGTACACCGTCAGGTCATCGCCGGTGCCGTAGTTCGAGTGCATGGTCCGGAAGTATGCCAGCCGCACCATATGGTCGGAGGCCTCAGTCGCCGACCGGCGCGAAGAGCTCAGTCGCCGACCGGCTCCTCGAGCGAACTCTCGGCGGCCGGTTCCTCGGCGGGGCTGAACCGCACCGTCTGCACCCGGCGCTCGTCGACCTCGACCACCTCGAGCAGCCCTCCCTCGACCTCCACGCTGTCGCCCGCCACGGGGATCCGGCCCAGCTGGGCCATCACGAAGCCGCCGACCGTCTCGTAGCCGCCGGTGTCGGGCAGGGCGATGTCGGTGGCGGATTCGAACTCCTGCAGGATCAGCCCACCCTCGAAGGTGCCGTCGGCCGCGAGGATCCGGTCCAGACCGCCGGGGACGGGCCAGCTCTCACGGTCGAACTCGTCGTAGATCTCGCCCACCAGCTCCTCGAGCAGGTCCTCGAGGGTCACGATGCCGTCGGTGCCGCCGTACTCGTCCACCACCACCGCGATCTGGTCGGCGTGGGCGCGCATCCGGTTCAGCGCCTCGAGCACCTGGACGGTGCCGGGGATGTGCTCGATGGGACGCACCAGCTCCGACAGCAGCGTCTCGCCCGGCTCCTCGACCAGCAGCATGTCGCGCACATGGACGAAGCCGAGCACGTCATCGACGTCCTCCCCGGTGACGGGGTAGCGGGAGAAGCCGGTCTCCCGGATCTCCTCACGGACCTGCACGACCGACCGCTCACCGTCGAGGAAGCGCACCTGGTGGCGGGGCTGCATGACCTCGACCACCGTGCGCTCGGACGCGTCGAAAACATCGGCCAGGACCCGCGACTCCGCCTGGTCCAGCGCCTCCGAGCTGCGCACCATCGACTTGATCTCCTCCGCGGAGACCGACTCCCGATTGGCGTGAGGATCCCCGCCCAGCAGGCGCACCACGATGTTGGTGGAGGTGGACAGCAGCCAGATCACCGGGCGCATGAGCTTCCCGAAGACACTCAGCGGGGGGCCGACGATCTTGGTCATCGCCATCGCGTTCTGCATCGCCAGCCGCTTGGGCACCAGCTCGCCGAACACGAGCGAGAGGTAGGCGATGACCAGGGTCATCCCGATCAGCGCGACCGTGCCGGCGCTCGACTCGGCGAGCCCCAGCTCGGTGAGCATCGGGACCAGCGAGGGGGCAATGGTGGAGGCGCCATAGGCGGAGGAGAAGAACCCGGCGACGGTCACGCCGATCTGCACGGCGGAGAGGAAGAGGTTGGGGTCCCGCACCATCTCTGCGGTGCGCTCACCGCCGGGGCCGCTCTCCTCGAGCTGCTTGATCTGCGATTCGCGGAGGTTGACGATCGCCATCTCGGTGCCGGCGAACAGGCCGCCGACGAGCACGAAGGCGAAGACCAGGCCGAGGTTCAGGAGCGCTGTCCAATCCATGGGGCAACGCTACCTGGGGGCGGAACCGGGAACTGGGCTGATCCTGCGCGTCTCACCGAATGCGCACACCGTTGCTGCAGTTCACAGCAGCGGCAGCAGCTCCTGCCAGACGGCGCGGAGGATCTCGGCGGCGCTTCGGCCCTCGAGCCGCGAGGTGACGGTCAGGACGGCGTCCTGTTCAGGAAGCACGATGAGCAGCTGGCCCATCGCGCCGTCGGCCCGCCAGGCACCGTCGGGCGTGCACCGCCAGATGCCGTAGCCGTAGTGAACGCTCTCGGGCTCGGCGTCCCCGGTGTCCACCCAGTTCTGCTCGGCGTGCATCGCGTCGATCCAGGCGGCTGGGACCAGCTGCGCCCCGTCGTGCTCCCCGCGCTGGAGCAGGAGCCTCCCGATCCGCGCCAGCTGCCCGCTCTTGAGGTGCAGCCCGCTCGCACCCCAGCTGTAGCCGTCGCGGGTGGTGTGCCACTGGGGGTTGAGGATCTCGAGCGGTTCGAACAGCCGCGGCATCAGCCAGTCGCGCAGGCTCTGCCCGGTGCGCTCGCTGAGCACCCGCGAGAGCAGCAGGATCGAGCCGTTGGAGTACTCCCACCGCTGGCCTGGCTCGGCGACCAGGTCGGTGCTGAGGAACAGGGAGGAGAGGTCGGCGTGATCGCGCTGCTCGTCGAGGAAGCCGAGCACCGGGGAGCCGGAGGTCATGGTCAGCAGGTGGCGCAGCCGCACCTGCTCGATGCCGCTGCCGTACCCGCCGCTCGGCGCGGGGAGATGGTCGACCAGCAGGTCCTCGGGGTCCAGCAGCCCTTCCGCGGCGGCGATGCCCACGGCGAGCGCGGTCACCGTCTTGGACACCGAGTAGATGTTCTCGGCAGTGTCCCCGGCGAAGCGGTGGCTGATCTCCGCGTGGCCGACGCGGTGCAGGTGCAGCGCGCGCACGCCGAGATCCTGTTCGAGGATCCGCTGTCGCAGCGGGAGCAGCAGCAGCTGATCGGGGACGGCAGGGCTGGCAGTGGCAGTGGCAGCCGGGGTGGAGGTGACGGCAGGGCTGGCAGTGGCAGGAGTGCTGGCGGCAGCGGCGGCGTTCATGGGTCGACAGTACCGCCCGCCCCGTACTCCGGGATCCCGGATCTTCCCCGGATCTCCACCAAAGTCGGTGGTCAGGGTGTTCTGCAGCAGGTAGAATGAGCGCACTGCAGGTGCCGAGCACCTCCTCGCGCTGCTCGCAGCACCGCAGTCCCTTCCCCCGTCGGCACCGCCGTCGACCTGAACGAAAGGCGCCCATGGACGCCCTGCGCCGCTATGTCTTCCCCGTGATCTGGATGCTGATCCTCGGTCTGATCGCCCTGGCTCTGGTGAAGATGGCCTTCTTCCCCTCCGGTGCCGATGCCGCGGGCGAGGATCCGCTCGTCCCTGGTGCCGATTTCGATCAGTACGCCGTGGTCAGCGTGGAGACCGCAGACCTCTCCTCCGAGCTCGTGCTCCCGGCGATGGTCCAGCCCGATGCGGGCAGCGCCCTGAAGGCCACCACCGATGGTGAGATCAACAAGATCTGGCTGAAGAACGGCGACGCCGTCGAGAAGGGGCAGCGCATCCTGCAGGTGCGATACGAGGTCGAGCCGGAGATCGTCGACCTCCCCGCGCTGCCGGTCGGGGAAGACGGTGAGGAGGACGGGGAGCTCGCCGCCCCGCAGCCCGCGCCGCAGCCCGCCGCGGCCGAGCACCGCTACGAGAACCTGGTGGCGACCACCTCCGGTGTGCTCAGCGGGATGGAGGTCGCCGAGTGGGATGCCCTGGCCAAGGGCGACACCGTCGCGACCATCTCGCCCGGTACCTACTCGATCGTCGCCGACCTCACCCCCGAGCAGCAGCTGTCCCTGCTGGACGTGGAGCTGAATGCGACTGCCGAGCTGCCCAACACTCCGGATCCGGTGGCCTGCACCGCGCCCGCCATCACCGAGGACTCCGAGATCGAGGAGCCCGACGCTCCGCCCGCGCCCGAGGTCGATCCCTTCACCGGCGAGGTGATCTCCGGGGGCGATGCTGGGGTCTCCGCCGCACAGCTGGTATGCCCGGTCCCTGCTGAGGCTCGGGTGGTCCCGGGTCTGAGCGTCGAGGTGACCGTGGACCTCGGCACCCGCACCGGCGTGCTCACCGTCCCCACCACCGCCGTGGAGGGCGAGGGCACCGCCGGCACCGTCTACGCACTGGACGAGGCCACCGGTGAGCCCACCCCGATCGACGTGGTCCTGGGGATGCGCGGCGATGGCTCCGTCGAGGTCACCGAGGGCCTCGAACAGGGCCAGGAGATCCTCGAGTTCGCGCCCGGCATCGACGGCGCCGACGACTCGATGAACGTGGAGATGTGGTGAGCGCGCCTCTGCTCGAGCTGCGCGATCTGCGCCGCTCCGTGCGCCTGCCCAGCCGGGAGGAGCTGCACATCCTGCGCGGCATCGACCTCACGGTCGAGGCCGGGGACCATGTGGCGATCGTCGGCCGCTCCGGTTCCGGCAAGACCACTCTGCTGAACCTGCTGGGCCTGATCGACCACCAGAGCGGCGGCGAGCTGCTGTTCGACGGGGTGGACGTCTCCCGGCTCGGGGAACGCAGGCGCGCCCGCATGCGCGGCGCCTCGATCGGCTTCGTCTTCCAGCAGTTCAACCTGTTGGACAAGCGCACCGCGCTCGAGAACGTGATGATGCCGCTGATGTACGGCACCGCTGGCCAGTTCTGGCGGCGGGAGAAGCTCGCCCTGGAGATGCTCGACCGGGTGGGCCTGGCCGACCGTGCGCAGCAGCAACCCTCCCGTCTCTCCGGCGGCGAGCAGCAGCGAGTGGCCGTGGCCCGTGCCCTGGTGCGGGGGCCCCGGCTGATCCTGGCCGATGAGCCCACCGGAGCTCTCGACGTCACCACCGGCGAGGCGGTGATGGCGCTGCTGGACGAGATCGCGCGCGACTCCGACGCCGCACTGGTCACCATCACCCACGACTTGCAGGTCGCCGCGATGTCCCGGCGCTCGTTCCTGCTGAACGAGGGCACTCTGCACGACGTCGGCGGGGCCGACGCTCGCGGGGCGCTGTCGGCGACCGTGGGAATCCGCGCCGGACGGGAGGCGGTGGCATGACCGGCCTGATCGCCTCGATCGTCGAGGCCTACGGCGAGCTGCGCGTGAACAAGGGCCGCATCCTGCTGTCCCTGATCGGGGTGGCGTTCTCCGTGTTCGCCCTGACCGCGGTGATGGGCGGCGGCGGCATGCTCACCAGCGCCCTCACCCAGTCCACCGAGACGTGGGCGGGACGCGATACGACCCTGACGATCTACCCGGCAGGCTCCGCGGCCGAGGTCACCCCCGAGGAGCAGGATGCGGTGGTGCTCGAGCAGATCGAACGGCTCGGCATCGACCAGCGCACCCGCCGCATCAACGACTCGCTGCGCGTGCAGACCCCGCATGGCGTGAAGTCGGCGCAGCTGACCGGGGTGGACCCCGCCTACGGGAACATCTACCGCACCACGGTCGCCGACGGCCGCTGGCTCGCGGACTCCGACGCCCGCCGCCTGGCCCCTGCACTGGTGGTCAACGCGCCGATGTACGAGCAACTGGGACGCCCGGACCTGGGGACCGAGCCGGTCACGATCTACGGACCCACGGGAGCGACCGACTCCGACCAGGCGATCGTGGTCGGCGTGCTCCCCGCGGCCGAGGAGACGGACTGGGGACTGCAGGCGTACGTCGCCGCCGGCAGCATGAGCGCGCTGCCCGGCCGGACCGAAGCCCCGGTGGTCTCCGACTACATCCTGTGGGTGCCGCCGGAGCAGGCCGACGAGATCCGCGAGCGCCTGGGCGCCTCGCTGCGGAACACCGCGGTGGGATCCTTCGAGGTCCATCCGAGCTCGATGTCCGCCGAGGATCTGGGCTTCCAGTTTCTCGCCTATGCGGTCATCGGCGTGGCGCTGGTGATCCTGGTGCTCGGCGCCCTGGGCCTGGTGAACATCTCCCTGGTCACGGTGCGCTTCCGGGTGCGGGAGATCGGGATCCGACGCTCCTACGGCGCCACCGGCGGCCGGATCTTCGTGGGCGTGCTGATGGAGTCGGTGGTCGCCACGGTGCTCGCCGGCGCGGTGGGGGTGACCGGCGCGATCGCCCTGGTGAAGGCCCCGTTCGTCTCCACCTTCTTCAGTGGTATCGGGCTGGTGGAGCTGCCTCCCTTCCCCGTGGAGGCGGTGGTGGTGGGCCTCGGTGCGGCGACCCTGGTGGGTGTCCTCGCCGGCGCCCTCCCCGCGCTGATCGCCACCCGGATCAAGGTCATCGACGCGATCCGCAGCTGAGGAAGGGCAGGCCCGTCAGTCCCCGTCAGTCTTGGGGCAGCGCCGCAGGTGTGACAGGTCAGATCAGCACGGGCCCCGGAGCCGCTGCATCCGCGGCCCGGCCGACGGGCTCGAGCAGGCGCAGCCCGTCGCGCCGGCTGACCAGCACGACGATCAGGCCAGTGAGCAGCAGGGCCGCGACGGCAGAGGCCGCTCCCCCGGCGAGAGCCGCGTCCCCGAGACCGGCGAACGCTCCCGCGCTGGCCAGCTCGTCGTGACCGGCAGCCGCCCCGTGATCGGCGAGCGCCGCGGCCGAGGTGCCGGGGGCGGCCACCGCGGCGCTGAGCGCCGAGGCACCGGCACCCGCACCGGTGCCGGCGGCGAGCGCGGAGACGATCAGCGAGCCCACGGTGAGCGTGAGGGTGAGGATGATCGACAGCTCGAGGCCGCCGCTCTTCCAGGCGAGCACCGCGGCGGCGAGCGCCAGGGCGAGGGCCGGGATCACCACGGCGGGTGTGAGCTGACGGCCGATCAGAGAGATCCCGGCGACGACCACGAAGGGCACCACGGGGCTGCGCAGCCAGGTGCCGACGGCCTGGAGGATCATGCCGCGCAGCGCCAGTTCGAGGCCCACGGCCTGGAGCGGGGCCAGGACCAGCACGATCACCACCACCAGCAGCAGCTGGAGCAGCGAGACTCCGCCGCCCGGAGCACCCGCCGACTCTCCGGAGCTGGCGAGATGACCGGCCACCGCGGCGATCGCGACCGTCGCCAGCGCCCCGGCCGCCACCCATGCGCCGAGCGGGCTCAGCAGGTCACGACGGAACCGGGCAGCGACGGACCAGGCCGGGCCCAGAGGCCGCCAGCCGCCGACGCGCACTCCCACGATCCCGGCGGGGAGCCACAGGGCGCCCATCAGCAGCGCGAGCACCGCATCCAGCGGACTGGTCGGATCACCGCTGGTCACACCGATGGCGACGTTCACGCCGGGCGCGACGGCGAGCACCAGGATCATGAGCACGAGCACCACGGAGGCCAGCACCACATAGGCGATGAAGGCCGCGACCACGGTCAACAGTGGCCGTGCCCGCGCAGACCATTCCGGTCGCAGCGTCGCGAGCCGGTGATAAGGGATGGGACGCTCGGTCCCGAGGTGATTCATGCGGCGTTCTCTGCACTCTCGTGAGGGCGCGCGGGATCGGCGCCGGCGGGGTGGGCGGTGCTGGCAGTGCCGGCAGTGCCGGCGGGGTGGGCGGTGTTGGCGGTGCTGGCGATGTTGGCGGTGCTGGCAGTGTTCTCAGTGAGGTGCCGGCGGCGGGCATCGTGGGCGCGGGCCTGCGCGGCATGGGCCTGGGAGGCTGCGGCCGACAGGCCGAGATCCTCGATGCTGAGCGCGTGGGCGAGCGGACCGAAGGGACGGTCGCTGCGGACCCGCCCGTCGGCCGTGAGGTGCACCAGCTCGCCGGAGTCGAGGAGTCGCCAGGCGGGATCGTCGTCCAGGGGTTCGCTCGCGATGACGACGGAGCGTGCCCCGCGTGGGTCCTCACTGCGGGCGCGCACGGTGAGCGAGTCCGAGGACTGCTCGAGGGCGTCATCCCGCGTGTCCACGACAGCAGGGCGATCGAGGATCCACAGCTCGTTGGTCGCGGGCAGACGCACGGCGACGAGCTCCTCCCCCTTCATCACCAGGACGTTCACGGAGTAGACGGGGACATGACCGGCGATCCAGCACAGCGCGGCGGTCACCCCGGTGCGCAGGTCACCGCCGTGGGCGGCCACCTCACCGGTGATCAGTGCGGCCATCCACTCGCTGTCGGTCGAGCCCTGGACGTGGTGAGCGGCGCCGAGCGCGGCGACCCGCTGCCGCATCTCCTCGGTGATCTCCAGGACCCCGTTGTGGGCGGAGATGATGCCGTCCTGCAGGAACGGGTGCGTGTTCTCGTCGCAATGCCCGGTGCCGGAGGAGAGACGCAGATGGGCGAGCATCGCGCGGGAGCGGAGCGTGGTCGCGAAGCCCGTGAACGCTTCCGATGCGTACGCCGCGACGGGGCGCTTGCGGATCCGGGGCTGTCCCTCCTCATCGATCCATCCCAGGCCGGTGCCGTCGGCGTTGAAGCGCGACTGGTTCAGCAGGGAGTAGGGCGCATCGAGCAGCCACAGATCGGCGGTGACGGGGTGGTCGGAATGAAGAGCGAAGAGTCGGCACATGACCCGTCCACTCTAGAACTCCCTGGCTGAGGGTGCAGTGAGCGTCACCACGAGCACCGTGTTCCGCGCACCTCGTCCGTCCCGCAGCGGTGCCGGGGAGCCGCCCGCTCCTCAGCCCGGCAGAAGCATTACCTCCGACGCTGTTCCGTCCGTCGGCCGCCGGTGGCACGATGACCCGCACGAGGGATCGCAGCGCGACCCCGCACCTGAGGAGGAACCGTGCCCAGTTCCACGCCGTACATCTCGTTTCCCGGCAATGCCGCCGAGGCCATGTCGTACTACCAGGAGGTCTTCGGGGGAACCCTCGACGTCATGACGTACGGCGACAACCCCATGGAGGGCATGCCGTTCACCCCTCCGGCGGAGTCCATCGCCCATGCTCAGCTGCAGGGAGGTCTGGTCACGCTCGCCGGTGGCGACGACATCGGCGAGTGCCCTCAGCCGCTGGACGGCTCCGCCTACTCCCTGATGGTCATGCCGAGCTCCGTGGCAGATGCCCGAGCCCTGATCGAGAAGCTCACCTCCACCGGCGCCAGCATCGAGCTCCCGTTCGAGCAGGCTCCCTGGGGCGACCACTACGGGCAGGTCAAGGACCGCTTCGGCGTTCTCTGGCAGATCGACGTCCCTGCCTCGCAGAGCTGAAGCGCCCGCACTGCCGGCCACCCGGGGCTGCGCGAGCTCATGCAGGGTGGGCCCATGCAGGGTGAGCTCAGGCAGGCCCGGCGGGCGAGCGCGAGTCCGGTCACGTCCGGGAAGGTCGCGCCCGCCCGGCGCGTTGCTGGGGGCATGAACTCCTCCCTCCCCCGCACCCTTGGCATCCTCGGCGCTGGCAAGGTCGGCACCGTGCTGGCCCGCCTGGCCCTCGCCGCCGGACACGAGGTGCTGATCTCGGGCTCCGGTGATCCCGCCGAGATCGAGCTGATCACCGAGGTCCTCGCCCCCGGGGCCCAGGCCGTGACCACCCGGGAAGCCGCCGAGCGCGCGGATCTGGTGATCCTCGCGCTGCCACTGGGGAAGCACGCCTCGATCCCCGCCGACGCCCTCCAGGGCAAGCTCGTGGTGGATGCCATGAACTACTGGTGGGAGACCGACGGGATCCTCGAGGAGTTCTCGCATCCCGGCGCCTCGACGAGCGAGTTCGTGCAGGGTCTGCTGCCCGGCGCGACCGTGGTGAAGACTTTCAACCACATGGGCTATCACGATCTCGAGGACCTCGCCGGCCGTGCCGCACCCCGGGCCGCGATCGCGATCGCGGGCCCCTCCCCGCAGGCCGAGACCGTGGGCGCGCTGGTGGAGGAGCTGGGCTTCGATCCACTGCTGATCGGCCCCCTCGCCGAAGGGGTGCGCCTGCAGCCGTTCAGCGAGGCCTTCGGCAGCAGCGGCGACGCCGCGACGTTGCAGGAGATCGTGGACCGCTTCCCTCAGACCGAGCACGGGCGCGAAGTCATGGCGGCCCTGGGAGAGCGGGTCTGAGCTGAGACGCTCCGAGTCACGACGTTCTACGCCGCGAGGGTCTGCACGCTGCCGCGCTGCGGCTCCCACAGCCCGAGGCCCTCGCGCCGGGAGTACCACCACCAGATCCCGGCCGAGAGCAGCAGCATCGGCGCCATCGCGAGCACGAAGCCGAGCAGGCGGACCTCCCCCTGTTCGGTGAAGCCGGGGATCAGCGGGGCGATCGCGAACAGGGTCCAGTTGTTGGCGGCGTGCAGCAGGATCGGGATCTCCAGCCCTCCGGTCTTCCAGGCCAGCAGCCCCATCACGATCGCGAAGACGGCGATGTCGATCTGGCCCAGCCAGTTGTAGCCGTGGCCCAGCATGAACAGCGGCACCGGGACCAGGATCCCGATCAGCGGCCATCGCAGCCAGGTGCCGAGGAGCTGCATCGGCAGGGCCCGGAACGCGAACTCCTCCCCCGCGCTCTGCAGCGGGGAGAGCAGGAGCGCCAGCAGCCAGGCGATGATCACGCCCGCCTCGAGCGGCGGCATCACGATCGCCTCGCGCTCCAGGATCAGGTTCAGCACCAGGTTCAGCAGCACGTACACCGGCACCACCACGAGCGCGGCGCGGCCCAGCAGGCCCCAGCGGAACCGTCCTGTCACCGAGAGCGCGATCCCGGCGCGACCGTACCCGGCGAGGGTTCCCACCAGCACCGCCGGGACCAGCAGTGCGAGCATGCCCAGGCCCATCAGCTGCTCGACGGGGTTCAGGGGATCCATCAGGGTGGCGCTGGGCGCCAGGTTCGGCCAGATCACGCTCGCGATCACCAGCGGCACCAGCAGCTGGAGGTTCATCACGACATAGGCCGCGAAGGCCACCACGATCGTCACCAGGGGACGCCACCAGTAGCGGCGGTGCGGGATCGCACGAGCGGCGCGATGGTAGGGCTGCGAGATCGCACCGGAGCCGCGCTGGGAGATCTGAAGGCTCGCAGGGGCAGTGCCGTGGGAGACGCGAGTGTCCATCGCCGGCAACGGCCCCGCGGTGCTGCGGAGCTCGCTGGCAGCAGCAGGAGGGGAGGACGGCGGGGACGGGGGAAGCAGAGCGTGCTCGTTCATGCCTCGATCCTGTCTGTCCCGTCGGCCGCTCCGCATCCGCCCCGCGTCGGGGCCGCCCTGACCGATCGACCGACCCTGCCGGCCACGCCATCAGCCGCGCGGACGATCCGTCAGCCGCCTCCCGCTCTCTACGCTGGCTCCATGACCCTCCCCGTCCTGCACCCCTCGGCCGCACCCTCGGTGCGCAGCCCGCACCAGTGGGCGATCGCGGTGGTGCAGAGCCTCGTCGGCACGGCGCTGGGACTGCTGCTGTTCCTGATCAGCTTCGGGTCACTGCTGATGGAGTTCTCCGACCAGCCTCCCGGCGGCCTGGTGGCGCTGTACGCCGTCGATGCGCTGGTGGGGATCGTGGCGACCCTGGCGATCGGGCCGCTGCGTTTCCTGCGGCCGGGGCGGCTGCACAGCGCGGCCCATCTGCTGCTGGCCGCTTCTGTCGGGCTCAGCGTGTGGTCGATGCCGGCCGCGGCGCTGGCCCTGTACCGGATCGGGCTGCGACGCCGCACGGTGCTCGATGTCGGGGCGGTCCTGCTGGTCGCGGGCACCTCGCTGGCGACGCTGAGCCTCGATGCCCGGCTCCGAGGCGATGAGCCGGATGTCCTCGTGCTCTCCGCGGTGGGGGTGATGGTGGTGCTCGCGCTGATCCCGCTGCTGATCGGCCACGTGGTGGGAACGCGCCACGAGCTCCTGACCTCTTGGCAGGAACGGGCGGCCTCGGCGGAGCGGGAGCGGGAGACCGCCCAGCGGGAGCGCGCCGCCGCCGAGCGGGAGGCCACCGCCCAGGTGCGGGAGCGGGAGGCCGACGTCGCCCGGGTGCGCGCCGAGGAGCGGGCGGCGCTGGCCCGCGACATGCATGACAGCATCTCCCACCACCTGGCCACGATCGCCATGCATGCCGGCGCCATGGCCTACCGCGAGGACCTCTCCCCGGAGGCGCTGCGCCGTTCCGCGGGGACGGTGAGGGACGCCGCGCAGCAGGCGAACCGGGAGCTGCGCACGGTGCTGACGGGGCTGCGCAGCACCGAGGGTGATCAGCCGCTCGCCACCGCTCCGACCCTGGAGGGCATCGTCGAACGATGCCGGGAGGAGGGGCAGGAGGTCGCGCTGCGCTGGGAGGGCCTGACTGCGGAGGATCTCCTCACCAGCGACCGCAGCACGGTGGTGGCGCTGGCCCGGATCCTCGGCGAGGTCACCGTGAACGCCGCCAAACATGCTCCGGGCACCCCGCTGCAGGTGGAACTCCTCCGCTGTGACCAGCGGGTGGTGCTGCGGGCCCGGAACCCGCTGCCCTCCGCGCCGGTGACGGCGGCGACGTCGACCGGTCACGGGCTGCTCGGGGTGCAGGAGCGGGCACGCCTGCTGGGCGGCGAGGCGCGGTACGGCGCGAGCGACGGGATCTTCGAGGTGGAAGCATGGATGCCATGGTGAACAGTGCCGAGGATCAGGATCATGCCGTCGAGCGCGGGGTGCGGGTGCTGCTGGTGGACGATGAGGCGCTGATGCGCGCCGGCCTGCGGCTGATGATCGACGGTGCGCACGGCATCGTGGTGGTCGGGGAGGCGACCGATGGCGAGTCAGCCCTCGAGCAGATCCGCTCCCTGGCCCCCGATGTGGTGCTGATGGATATCCGCATGCCCCGCATGACCGGGCTCGAGGCCCTGCAGGTTCTCCGCACCGAGGGCAGCGCGGCCAGGGTGGTGATGCTGACCGCCTTCGACACCGACAACTTCCTGCTGGAGGCGCTGCGCGCCGGTGCGGTGTCGTTCCTGCTCAAGGATTCCCCGCCCGAGGAGGTGGTGCAGGCGGTGCTCGACGCCGCCGGCGATCGACCGCGCTTCTCGCCCGAGGTGCTCACGCGCCTGGTGCGGCTCGCCGCCTCCGGCACTGGCGGTTCCGCCGCCGCGGAGGTCGGGACGACCGACGGCACCGAGACCGCCCCCGCTCCTGCGGGCATCACCGAGCGTGAGTGGGAGGTGGCGCGGCTGGTCGCCCGTGGGCTCGCCAATCAGGAGGTCGGAGAGAGCCTGTTCATGTCGGTCGCCACGGTGAAGACCCACCTCGGCAGGCTCTATCACAAGCTGCAGGTCACCAACCGGGTTCAGCTCGCGATCCGGGTGCTCGAACTGGGTGGCTGACGGGGGCCGGCTGGGGTCGGAGATCAGAGGTCAGAGACGACCGTGGCTGCGGCATCAGCGCGTCGTCGACGCAGCATCGACGCAGCACGGACGCAGCGGCAGCCCCGCGTCAGCGCAGGTCGTCGCGGCCGCGGTCGCTCAGCTGGGCGACCAGTCCAGCGAGCCGCTGGGCGTCGTCGTCGGCGATCACGAGCAGGGCATCCTCGGTGTCGACGATGCTGATCCCCTGCACTCCGACCAGCGCGACGAGGCGGTCCGTGGATCCGTAGACCGTCGCCGTGGAGGACAGCGCGGCGACGGCCTGGCTCCCCAGCACCCGGACGTCGGAGTCTGCAGCGCCGACCGCACGAGCGCCCAGCACGGGGACCCGACCGTCGGCCGAGGCGGAACCGCTCGCGCCGCCAGTGGCAGCACCTGAGCCGGGGCCGTTCTCCCGCAGCTGCCGGGCGAGCGCCGCGAAATCGCCCACGTCATCCCAGCCGAAGGTCGCGGGCACCACGGCCACCTTGCCCGCGGCGGCGAGCGGCTCGGCGAGCGCGTGATCGATCGCGATGCTGGTCAGACGCGGCCAGGTCTCGGCGAGCACCCGGTCGTAGTCCGCCGTGCCATGCACTGCGGCGATCTCCCGCACACCGGCGGCGAGACCAGGGATCTGTGCGGCCAGCTCGTCGAGCAGCACCCGGGCGCGCACCACGAACATGCCGGCATTCCAGAAGAACGTGCCCGCGGTGAAGAACTGCTCCGCGGTCTCGCTGTCGGGCTTCTCGACGAAGCGGGACACCGGCCGAGCACCGGTCGCATGCAGGGCCGCGGCGCCACCGTCCGTGCCGCCGACGGGCCCGGCGTCCCCGCCCTGCTCGATATATCCGAAACCGGTCGCCGCATGAGTGGGCTGGATGCCGAGGGTGACCAGGTAGCCGAGCTCGGCGGCACGCCGTGCCGCTGTGACCGCCTCGCAGAAGGCCTGCTGATCGGTGATCAGATGATCCGCCGCGAACGACCCGATGACCGCGTCGGGCTCCTCGCGCTCCACCAGCGCGGCAGCCAGCGCGATCGCCGGCATCGAGTTGCGTGGGGACGGCTCGACGAGGATCCGTGCCGAGTGCGTCGGGTCGCCGCTCTGCGCCTTGTCCTGCGCCTCGCCCTGCCGCGCGCCTTGCACGCCATGCCGCCCCCGGGGGATGCCCACCTGCTCCTGCACCGCAGAGACATGAACCGCGCCGGTGACCACGATCGGCGAGCGGTCGGCGAGCGGCACGAGCCGCTGCACGGTCTGCTGCAGGAGCGAGGACCCGCTGCCGGTGAGGTCGAGCAGGAACTTGGGACGAGCGCGGCGCGAGAGCGGCCAGAGCCGAGTACCGGCACCGCCGGCCGGGATGATCGGAACGAAAGGAGCCTGCGACATGCGGCGAGCATATCCAGGCCCCGACGGGCTCACAGACTGGTCACGAGCGCCACGATGGCGACCACCAGTGCGGCCGCCCCCAGCCACATCACCCACGGAGGGATCCCTCCGGGCTTGGCGGTGACGTTGGTGATGTAGATCGAGATGACCCAGGCGACGCCGAGCACCGCCGCGAGGACCACCAGCACCACGGTCAAGGCACTCATGCCTCCACCCCGTATTCCCAGTCGGGCACTGTTTCCTCCGTCATCCCAGTCCTGCCTGCATGGAAACCCGCAGTCTATCCGGGGCAGCAGTCTATCCGGGGCAACTGCCTCGGCAGCTGCCTTCGCAGCCGCCCCGGAGACGGTGCGGTGCACGGCGCCCACGGGCGCTCGGAGGCGAGCTCTCGAGGGCAGGAGTTCACGATCCCGAGAGACCGCCGCCACCTCTCGAGCTGCGCACTGACCGCCCCCCCTGGTCGATGCGGCCGGCCCTGTCACGGGGCCGGTCGCATCGACATCGGCTCACCAGGCGCTCTCGTAGGGCCCGGGAGCAGAGCGGCATACTGTCAGCGCCTCGCCTGCTCTGGTCACCCCGCAAGCTCGCGGCACACTCCCGCCGATGAAAGGCCGCCTCCGATGACGACACCCCCGTCCCGCACGCTCCTCGTCCTCATCGCCGGACCGATCGCCGCGGGCAAGAGCGCCGTCTCCCGGGCTCTCGCCAAGGCGCTGCGAGCCGACGGGCACCAGCTCGCGCTGGTGGAGCTGGACCAGATCGCGGACATGGCGCGGCCGACGCTCCCGGACTGGGCCGACGCCCACCGCATCTTCGCCTCGGTCACCACCCAGTGGCTCGACGCAGGCCTGGACCTGGTGATCGCCGAGTCCGTGAGCAGCCGCAGCGAGTTCGATCTCGTGCTCAGAAACGTTCCCGCGGGAACGCCTCTGCTCACGGTGGTTCTCACCTGTGCTGTCGAGACCGCACTGTCCAGGGCTTTGACTGACCCGACCCGCGGGGTCTCCCGGCAGGAGGGTCTCCTGCGCCGCGTACATGCCGAATGGGCACAGCAGAAGCCGCTGATCCCGGCCGACGTCGTACTCGATACCGCCGCTGTGCCGCTCGCCGAGAGCGTGGACCGGATCCGTGCCACGCTCACTGCGCATCTGCCACGAACCGACCGGCAGAGTTCGGTCGACGAGCTGATCGCCGAGGCAACCGCAGCAGACGTGGACGGCTGGGGCTTCGGCTGGCTGGACGGCCGCGCCGCGGAGGAGCGTCCGGACTGGGGCTACGCCGGGCTGCTCGCCGAGGCGGTGGCCGGTGCCGAGCTCGCGATCGATCTCGACACAGGGGGCGGGGAGGTGCTCGGGCAGTGCCCGCGCCTCGCCGCTCAGCAGCACGTCACCGAGTCCTGGCCGCCGAATGCCGCGCAGGCCCTAGCACTGCTGGGCCCGCGCGGGGTGCAGGTGCATGAGACCGAGCCCGGCGCCCGGATCCCGTTGCCCGATGGCACCGCAGATCTGATCACCTCCCGCCACCCGGTGCGCCCGGACTGGCCGGAGATCGCCCGCGTACTCGCCCCGGGAGGCGAGTACCTGGCCCAGCATGTCGGCCCGGGCTCCGCCTTCGCGCTGATCGAGCATTTCGTCGGGCCCACCACCGAGGCTCAGCGCCGCGGCCGCCACCCCGAGGACGAGGCCGCCGCGGCGGAGGCCGCGGGACTCGAGGTCACCGTGCTGCGCACCGCGCGCCTGCGGATGGAGTTCTTCGATGTGGGGGCCGTGGTGTGGATCCTGCGGAAATGCGTGTGGTGGGTGCCGGACTTCGACGTGGACCGCTACCGGGAGCAGCTGCTCGCGATGGACGAGATCATCCGCCTCGAGGGCTCCTTCGTCGCCCACTCCACGCGGCACCTGCTCCGGGCGCGGCGGCGCTGATCCCTCGGTGCGGATAACGTCTGCAGGTGTGGAGACCATGACACCGACCTGTTCCGTCGTCGTGCCCGTGCGGGACGACGCGCGCGAGCTGCGCGGGTTGCTGAGCGCCCTCGCCCAGCAGACGGAGCCGCCGCTGGAGATCATCGTGGTGGACAACGGCTCCCGTGACAACAGCGCCGCCGTGGCCCGCTCCGCGGGCTGCATAGTCCTGACGCACCCGGTGCCGGGCATCGCCGGGGCGGCGGCGCTCGGGTACGACGCCGCTCGCGGTGACCTGATCGTCCGCTGCGATGCCGACAGTCGGCCCCCGCCGGGATGGCTCGCCGCGCACCGGCGGGAGCACACCGCCGCGGCCCCCGGCACGGTGATCGTCACCGGGCCGGGCCTGTTCCGCCTTCCTCGGCCGTGGGCGGGGCTCGTCTCTGCCGTCTACGTCGGCGGATATCTGCTGCTGACGGCGGCGGCGCTGGGTCACTTCCCGGCGTTCGGCACCACGATGTCGATGCCGCGGTCCTGGTGGGAGCAGGCGCGGGAGGGGGCCTCGCGCAGCGCGGAGGTGCACGACGACATGGACCTCTCGTTCCAGGTGCGGCCGGGCCAGAGGGTGCAGTTCTCGCGCGAGGTCGGCGTCACCATGTCCTCGCGGGCACTGGCCCTGGACCGCGGCCAGCTGCTGCGCTGGCGCCGGGCCGCGCTCACCCTCCGTCGCAACTGGCGTCGAGAGCGGCCGTGGGAGCGCTGGGTGGCACGGTGTCGCGGGTCCCTCACCGTCACCGCGGCGCGGCCCGGCAGATGAGCGGCCGCGCAGCGGGCGTCGCCCGATCGGTGGCGCTGCTGCCGGTGCGGTGGTCGGGGTTGGCACTGGCCCTCGGCTTCGCCCTCACCGGCCATTGGGTGGAGGTGGCGGTGTCGATGCTGGTCGCGCTCGCGCAGGTGGTGGCGTGGCGGTCGGGCTTGCCGATCCGCTGGGAGATCGCGACCTCGCTGGCGTGCCTGGTCGCGGCGATCAGCTCGTTCCTGCTGCTGTACGAGAGGCTTCCGTGGTGGGACCTGCCCGTGCACGCAGCACTCACCGGCCTGCTGGCCGTGCTGGTGGCGCGCGTGCTGCACCGTTCGCGGCCGCCGGCGGCGAGGGTGATCACCACCGGGGCGCTGCTGGCGGTGGTGTGGGAACTGATGGAGCTGGCCGGCCACCGCTGGGTGGACCCCACCGTCCACGTCGCCCCGGCGGACACCCTCACCGATCTCCTGGCAGGGTTCGCGGGGACCATGGTCGCCGCACTGCTGTGGGGCCGACGCGCGGCCGTCACGGAGAATTCATGACGGCCGCCGGGGCGCGCTTCAGTCGTCCGAGACGGTGACGGTCACCTGGATGTTGCCGCGGGTGGCGTTCGAGTAGGGGCATACCTGGTGGGCGGCGTCCGCGAGCTCCTGCGCCTGCTCGTGCGCGAGGTTCGGGATGACCACCTCGAGCTCGACGGCCAGCTGGAAGCCTCCGTTCTCGTCCGGCCCGATCTGCACCCGTGCGCCGACGGTCGAGTCGGTGACATCGGCCTTGTTCTGGCGTGCGACCAGGGTCAGCGCGGAGTGGAAGCAGGCGGCGTAGCCGGCGGCGAACAGCTGCTCGGGATTCGCGCCCGCGCCGGTGCCGCCCATCTCCTTCGGCGTGGCCATGTCGAGATCCACCGCACCGTCCACAGTGCGGACGTGACCGTCGCGGCCGGAGCCGGTGGACAGGGATTCTGCGGTATAGAGGGCCTTCATGGGATCTCCTTCATCGATTCCGGCCGGGGCCGGGTGGTTCCTCCGGCGGGGACGCCGGGGGCTCGGTGGCGGCGACGGTGTGCATCGTCCGGGTGAGCGCCTGCAGGGTGTCGATCAGCTCTCGCGCCGCGGCGATGCTGCCGAGCCCGGTGCCTTCGGCGATGCACGCCGGGACGTGGGCGAGCTCATCGCGCAGCTCGCCGCCGCGAGCCGTGAGCACGACGCGCACCACCCGCTGATCCACCTCGCCGCGCGTGCGCTGCACGAGACCGGCGGCCTCCATGCGGCGCAGCATCGGCGAGAGCGTCCCGGAGTCGAGCTGGAGGGTCTCCCCCAGCGCCGAGACGGTCTTCTCCTCGTCGCTCCACAGCACCACGAGCACCAGGTACTGGCCGTAGGTCAGCCCCCAAGGCTCGAGCAGGGCCCGATACGCCTGGGTCGTGGCCCGCTGGGCCGCGTAGAGGGAGAAGCAGACCATCTCATCCGTCGTCGCCATGCGGAAAGAATTGCACACAATTAAATTGCGCACAACCTTTTAGGCGCGACTGTGGCCACCGCCGCGCCACCGCGCCACCGTAGGCGGCGCCACCCGGGCACGGCGCCGCCGGCCCGCGCGGCGCTCGGCCCCCGGTGGAGCGGGTCAGCGGCGAGAGCCCGGGGGCCGTCCCGGGACGCTCTCGCTCGGCGCCAGCGCACCCGAGACCTGGTGGGGGACGTACGGCGCCTCGAGCGCAGCGATCTCGTCGACCGTGAGCTCGAGGTCGAGCCCGCCGAGAGCACTATCGAGATGGCTGATCTTCGTGGCGCCGATGATCGGGGAGACCACCGGATCCTTCGCGAGCAGCCAGGCCAGTGCCACATGCACGCGCTCGACGCCGCGGTCCTCGGCGATCCGCGCGACGTGCTCGACGATCGCGCGGTCCGTGTCCTCTGTCGAGTCGTACTTCGTCTGCGCGGTGGCGTCGGTGCGGGCGCGTTCGGTGTCCGCGTTCCAGTCGCGGGTGAGGCGCCCGGCGGCGAGCGGGCTGTACGGGGTGGAGGCGACGCCCAGCTCCCGCAGCAGCGGCATCATCTCCCGCTCCTCCTCGCGGTAGAGGAGGTTGTAGTGGTTCTGCATCGAGATGAATTTCGTCCACCCGTTCACCTCGGCCACGTGCTGCGCCTGCAGGAACTGCCAGGAGAACATCGCCGAGGCGCCGATGTAGCGGACCTTGCCCGAGCGCACCACATCGTCCAGGGCGCGCATCGTCTCCTCGATCGGGACCGTGTAGTCCCAGCGGTGGATGATGTAGAGGTCGATGTAGTCGGTGCCGAGCCGCCGCAGGCTGGCCTCTACCTCGGCGAGGATCGCCTTGCGGGAGAGACCGGCGCCGTTGGGCCCGTCGTGCATCCGCCCGTGCACCTTGGTGGCAAGCACGATCTCGTCCCGCTTCGCATAGTCCACCAGCGCCCTGCCGAGGATCTCCTCGCTGCGGCCGATCGAGTAGACGTTCGCGGTGTCGAAGAAGTTGATGCCGACGTCGAGGGCGTGCCTGATGACGGGGCGGGCCGCATCTTCCTCGAGCACCCACTGGTGGATCCAACTCTCGGGGTCCCCGAAGCCCATCGCGCCCAGACAGAGGCGCGAGACGTCCAGACCAGCGCTGCCGAGCTTCACATACTCCATGGCGTGCTCCTCCTGCTGGGTGCATCCGGGCCGCGACTGCCCGGCGGGCCCATCCTCGCATCAGCCGCGAAGCGGTCAGCTGCACTTCCGGAAGGTCTTCCCTCCGGGCATGCCGTATCGCTTACCCGTGTACCCGCCGGCGTCGGCGTGCGGGATCTCGGGCCCGTACGGGACGCAGCTCGAGCTCGACGGGGATCCAGATCCGTTCGAGCCGCCCCGGCCCGAGGACTTCCCTTCGGAGGACGAGCCGCCAGAGGACCCAGAGCTGCCCGAGCCGCTGCCGGAACCACCGCCCGAGCTGGACCCTCCGGACGAGGAGCTCTTCGACCCGGAGCTCGAGCTCTTCGACCCGGAGTTCGAGCTCTTCCCGGCAGGCTGCTGCGCGGTCGTGGAGGCGACGGGCCGCTTCGGCTTCTCCCGCTCCTCGCGCTCCTTGCGCTCCTGTTCCTCCCGTTCCAGACGCTCCTGCTCCTCGCGTTCCAGGCGCTCCTGCTCGAGGCGCTCCTCCTCCTTGCGACGCTCCTCCTCGAGGCGCTCCTGCTCGATCCGCTCCTGCTCCTCGTCGTAGGCGATCTTCAGCTCATCGAGAGTGGTGTGTGCGGACTCCGCCTGCTCGCGCAGACCGCCTGCGTCCTCACGCAGATCCTGGAGATACGACTCGAGCAGCGGTCCGGCCAACACCGCATTGCCCAGGCCGGGCAGACCGCCGACGTCGAGGCCTGCGATGAAGACATCCAGCTCCTCGAGCACGCTCGTCGCGCCGGCGAGCGCATCGCCCGGGTCGCCCTCCACCGTCGTCGGCACCTGATCCACAGCGGCGCCCTGGGCCTGAAGCTGCGAGGGAAGGGTGCACTCGATCTCCGCCGAGAACAGACCCACCTGACTCTCGCGTGCCTCCAGCGATGCCTTCTCCACCTCGGGCAGGAAGCGATCATTCGGGGCGAAGTAGACCGGCACTCCCAGCCCTGCCGCAGCGATCTCCGCGTTGATCAGCGATTCCGATTCATAGACCGTGGCCAGAGTGCGGTCATAGCGGTCCAGGCGCTCCTCGTCGTACTCGAGTTCGATCTCCGTTCCAGCGGGCAGCCGCTCGGTAAGAAACGCTGTCGCCTCGGGCCCGAGGCACTGGACCTCTTCGTCCGGGTGCTTGGTCTCGGGGGTGTCCACGTTGAGCAGCCGAACGGTGGTCTCCTCGCCATCGATGAGCGCCACGAGGGTGTCGCCATCGATCACCCGCACCACCTCACCCCGACGGTCGCCGTCCCCGCCGAACGCAGCGAACGCCGTCGCGCCGACGAGAACGATGCCGATGAGGGCCGCACCCCTGACCGCCCACCAGCGGACACCCCTGACCGGACTCAGCGGCGCACCGCTGTGCATGCCCATGACCACCTGTGACGCTCCTTAGCTCACCTGACAACTCCTCCCGTGAGCATCCCCCAGGTGGCTGACTCTGGGACACGTGCCGGCCGTAAGTACCCGACCTCACACTCGTGACATGGCAAGCTGTCCGCCGCCCCTCCCCACAGGAAGCAGCTCCACGATGCCCACCTCGCACGATCTCGCCATCCCACTTGGTCACGCCCGGATGCTGTTCGCAATGCTCTCGACCCCGAAGCTGCGCCGCGGTCTCGCCCAGCTGCTGGCGGGCGATGGACCTTCGGAGGATCCTGCGGTGCGTGGGCCGCTCTCCCGGCTCGGCTGGCTCGCGAGCGACGGCGAGGCCGATGTGGCGACCCTGCGCGAGATCACCGAGGCGCTCGGCGTGATGCGTTCCGACGAGGCGATCCTCGCGGCAGGCAGGCTGGAGGGGATCCCGGTGAAGACCGAGGAATCACGCGCGGTGAGCAGCCGGATCGCGCAGATCGTGTTCGAGCGCGTCGGGTCGGAGCGCACCCTCACCGAGGGTGAATTGAACGCCGCGATCGCAATGTTCGCCGCGGATGTCGCCCTGGTGCGGCGGGATGCGGTAGATGCGGGAGTGCTGACCCGTTCCGCCGACGGTGCTGCCTACCGTCTCACCGCCGAGTGACCGCTGGTCGTGCCCCGCGGGTCAGCCGCCGAGGTTCTTCTTGAGCAGGTGGATCACTCTTCTGATCACCGGCAGGCCGAAGAGCACGACGACCCACAGCATGCTGATGTTGTAGCCCATGGCCCTCATGGCGATGATCGCGAAAACCGCTACGCCGATGAAGGGGACGAGCATCGCGATCACCCGGCTGATCGTTCCGCGAGTGCCCCGGGTACTCCCTTCGCTCGACGTCCCGGTGAAGCTCGATGTCCAGGGAGAGTTCTGACCGCGGCCTTCCGAGTTCGCAGCATCTCCGGTGGCATCTCCGAAACGAGGCGCCATCGACTCCGCATCCTGCGCGCCGTCTCTTCCGTGGGGGTCCGGCTCCGCTGCGGGCCAGGAGTCCCGAGCGCCCCGGGGGTTCTGCGGGACGTCGGAGGAGAAGTCGGAAGAGAAACCTCCGGAGTCTCGCCCTCCGCCCGGTGTTCCACCGCCGCTGCGGTCCCCTCCACCCAGCCAGGACGGGTCCCCACCCGGTCCGTGATCGTCGTTCCCCCATCGATTCGTCATGCGAATACTGTAGGCGCCCGGGCCGCTCCCCGAGCTCGCATCTCGGTGTCCCACTGCGCGCTGCGGGCGTGCGCGATACGGTCGACGGATGCCCCATCTCAGCGATGACCAGGTCCGTGATCTCCTCCCCTCCCCTGCGCGTGCGGTCGAGCTGATGCGCGAGACGCTCCTCGCCCTGGCCGATGGCTCCGCCTCAGTGACTCCGAAGTCCCAGGTGATCCATGAGCAGGGTGGGTTCGCGAACGCGATGCCCGCGGCCTGGCCGGAGCGCGGACTGCTGGGAATGAAGTGGGTGGTGGTCACGCCCTCGAACCGTGCCCGCGGCAAGGACATGATCGGTGGCCTGATGGTGCTCTCCGGGGCCGACGGCACCACCCGCGCCACGTTGGATGCCGCCGAGCTGACGGCCCTGCGCACCGCCGCGGTCACCGGTGCCTCGCTCGCCCTGGACGGGCGGCCGATCACCTTCGTCGGCACCGGCGTCCAGGCCCGCTCCCATGCCCGGGTCATCGAGGCGCTCGGTCGCGGCCCGCTCACGGTCTGGGGACGTCGCCCGGAGGCCCTCGAGGAGCTCACCGCCTGGTGCGCCCAGCACACCCCGGACCTCGAGCTGCGCACCACCACCGACCGCGCTGCCGCCCTGGACGGGGCGGGCGTCGTGATCAGCGGGCTGCCGATCGGGCTGACGGGCACCGCGCTCGCCCCCGGCGAGGTCGCCCCCGACACCACCCTGCTCCCCGTGGACTACGCCTCGGTGGCGGGCGCGGAGATCTCCCGCACGGGCACCGTGGTCGCGGACGATCCGGCGCAGTTCGAGGCACTGCGCCCGCTCAAGCACGGAGCGGACTACCCGCACGCGACCGGTGCCACCGGCGATCTGCTGCGCAGTGGTCGGCCCGAGGGACTGCTCGTCGTGCAGAACCTGGGCTCGGGCCTCGGCGACGTGGTGCTCGCCGACGTCGTCGCCCAGGCGGCCGGCGCATGAATGCACTGAGCATCCGCCCGCTCACGGAGGAGCTGGTCGAGGCGATGTCCGTAGCGAAGCCGGGCTGGGGTTCCGCCGCTCCGGCCTGGCTGGAGAGCATGCGCGCGGGTCGCAGCACCCTCCTGGTCGCGGTCGACGGCGAGGACCCGGTCGGGGTGGCGCAGCTGGTCCACGACGAGATCCCCGAGGCCTGCAACGTCGGCGTCCTGGAGTCGCACCGCGGCCGGGGCATCGGCGCGGCGCTGATGCGCGAGGCCGAGCAGCTCGCTGAGCCAGCCGGGCGGCTCCGCCTCGGCGTCGGCACGGACAACCCCGACGCCCGCCGGCTCTACGAGCGGCTCGGTTATCGCGGGCTCGGCGAGCTCGTCACCACGACCTACGACTACATGGACGACGAGGGCGTGCGCCGCACCGCCACGGAGACCGACGAATGGATGGAGAAGGACCTGAGCTGACGCGCGCCGCGCCTCCCGCCGCGCGGCGCCATCGCCTCTCCGTCCCGTCACCCCTCCGTCCCGTTGCCCTTCGTCCCGTCGGCCCCTTCCACGCCGTTCGACACGGGCGTACTCTGAAATCCACAGCGTCGAGCGGATCACCCGCTTCCCAGCCGTGCGGTCGGTGCGAGCACCGCCCCGGCCGACCCGTCGGAGCTCCTGCACGGAGCACACGAACGGAGGGACAGACATGTTCATCGACGGCCCCGTCCACCCACCCCTGACCCGCGCGGACGACGACCCCGCGCGCGCACCCGTGAGGTGGGCCGCGATCATCTGCGGGATGTTCTTCCTCGCGATCGGCTTCGCAGGATTCTTCCCCGGCTTGACGTCGAACTACAACAACATCGAGATGGGCTACGGCTCCGAGGCGATGGTGCTGGGCATCTTCCAGGTGTCCGCGTTGCACAACCTCGTCCACCTGCTCTTCGGCGCCGTCGCCATCGCGCAGTCGAGGTTTCCGTACTCGGCGCGCCGGATCCTGCGCATCGGCGGCGGCCTCGCCGCAGTGCTGTGGCTCTTCGGCCTGCTCGTCGACCCGAACTCGTACTCGAACTTCCTGCCGCTGAACCTCGTCGACACCTGGGCGTACTTCGTCCTGGCGATCGTCATGATCGGGCTCTCGTTCCTCTCCGGCGACGTCACGCCCGCCACAGCGAAGGCCGACCACCGCTCCTGAACGTCGGCCATGGGCCGACGACGCGCGTGCTCCGACGCCCCTACCGCAGCACGGCGCGCGTCGCCGTGGCATCCGCCGTGCTGCCTGGCAGGTGGATGAGCGCCGAGAAATCGGTGGAGGCTCTGCGCACCTCGAAGGTGTCCCGCACGGCCCGTGAGTCAGTGAACAGGGACGTGTCCACCTGCCAGCCGATGAACCGGCGGGGGCCGGGGTGCACGAACTCCTCGCTGGTCACGACGGCTCGGCCGAGCTCGGCGAGCGCGCGGTCGGTGGTGTCCGCGTGGACCGGCGGCAGCGGCACCGCCGCGTAGTCGTCTCTGCCGGTCGAAGGGTCCACAGCCCGGCATTCACCCTCGCCGCACAGCATCCCCACTGGCACGTACCGCTCCCCGAGCGCCTGGTCGATCAGGTGCCCCATCGTCGGTCCGCCCCAGCCCTCGGGGTTCCGGGCGAGGTGCTCGTTGTGCGCCCAGAGCACGGTGATCCCGTGGCGGGGCAGGTTCTCGAGCAGGGTGTCGGCCATGTGGGCCTCGCGGCGGTGCAGCCGGGTGAGGTCCGGCGCGAGCAGGTACGCGTCGGCGTGACGGCGGAGATTCTGCGCGAGCGCCGCCGTCTGCGGATCTCCGTCGGCCTCGAGCGTGCGGCACACCTGCACCAGCGCGCTCACCCCGTCGGCCGTGAGCGCATCGCGAGCAGCGACCGCGCGCAGCGCCGGCGCCTGTGCACCCCTCTCGAGCAGCGCGCGAGCGGTGCGATAGGGCTTGGAGATGTCGACCCCGAGGAACCGGGGTCGCCCCGCTGTGGGGAGGGTCGCGATGATCTGCTGCAGGGTGCGCAGGCCATCCCGGATGGTCGTGGTGTTCCAGAGCGAGCTGCCCAGGTCCCAGGCGGCGTCGAGGTCTCCCCCTCCGCGCAGCGCGGCATCGACCTGCAGGCCTACCGTGAAGGACTCCTCGAATGCGAGCATCGCGAGGCTGCCCGTCCGGGCCAGCTTGTGGATCATCTCGAACTTCAGGGCGAACGCCTCAGCGGTTCCGTGCGTGGGCTCCCCCAGCCCCAGCACCGCGTCCTCCGCGAGGCCCGAGAGGAGTCTGCTGACGAGGGAGGCGCTCATACGGACAGCTTTCCATCACGTTGGTCACCATCGCGTGCGACCCGCACTCCCCCGCGATATGATGATTTCATCATGCCACTATCTCAGAGCCAGCGTCCCCTCTACGAGGTCAAGGCCAACCTGTTCAAGGGGCTCTCCCACCCGTTCCGCATCCGCCTGCTCGAGCTGCTCGCCGACGCCGACGAAGTCAGCGTCGCCGCGCTCCAGGCCGAGACCGAGCTCGAGGCCTCCCACCTCTCCCAGCATCTGGCCGTGCTGCGTCGCCACCACCTGGTGACCTCCGAGCGTCGCGCGAGCCACGTCTACTACCGCCTGGCCGATCCGCGCATCCGCGAGCTGCTGGCGGTGGCCCGCGCCCTCCTGCTGAACATGCTCAGCGAGGACCGTGCACGGCTGGATGCCGCCCAGAGCCTGCCCGAGATCAAGGCGGCACAGCGATGACCGCCCCCGCCCTCTCCGCGCGTCTGCGCACGGCATTGGTGCGCTCCCGCGGCCTGTGGCCCGCCCGCGAGGACTACCGCCTGCTGCCGAAGACCTGGCGGAAGGACCTGCTCGCGGGCGTGACCGTCGGCATCGTCGCGCTGCCGCTCGCGCTCGGCTTCGGCGTCAGCTCCGGCCTCACCGCGGAGCAGGGGCTCATCACCGCGATCGTCGCCGGACTGCTCGCCGCCGTGTTCGGCGGCTCGAACGTGCAGGTCTCAGGGCCGACGGGGGCCATGGTGGTGGTCCTGGTCCCGATCGTCGCCAACTACGGCGTGGGCGCGATCGCGGCCGTGACCCTGCTGGCCGGGCTGATCGTCACGGTCACCGGACTGCTGCGCCTGGGGAAGGTCGTCTCGATCATCCCGTGGCCGGTGATCGAGGGGTTCACACTCGGCATCGCCTGCATCATCTTCATGCAGCAGATCCCGCTGATCACCTCCGCGGATCCGGCCGCGCCGGGCGAGCACAGCTCGAACGCCCTGGTCGCCGCCGCGCAGTCCCTCATCGCCGCGGACCCCGCCTACCTGCTGTGGGCACTGGGGGCGGTGGCGATCGTGGCGGCCTGCATGGTGATCGCGCCCCGGATCCATCCCTCGATCCCCGGCTCCCTCATCGGGATCGCCGTCGTCGCACTGCTGGCCGTGCTGATCCCCGGTCCGCTGGCCACGATCGGCGCGATCCCCGCGAGCCTGCCCGCCCCCTCGCTGCCGCGCATCGATCCCGAGCTGCTGGGCGTGCTGCTGCCGGCCGCCGCCACCGTCGCGGCGCTCGCTGCGATCGAGTCGCTGCTCTCCGCGCGGGTGGCCGGCTCCATGGCGGACACCGGCGCCTTCGACCCCGACCGCGAGCTGGTGGGACAGGGGATCGCCTCGATCGGCGCGTCCCTGTTCGGCGGCATGCCCGCGACCGGCGCGATCGCCCGCACCTCGGTGTCGATCCGCGCCGGGGCCCGCACCCGCGCAGCCTCGATCGTGCACGCGCTGGTGCTGCTCGCGGTGGTGTACGTCGCGGCCGGACCGGTGGGGATGATCCCGCTGGCGGCCCTGGCCGGGGTGCTGTTCATGACCGCGATCCGGATGGTGCGCCTGGCCACGGTGCGGGCAATCATGACCTCCACCCGCTCCGATGCCTGGATCTTCGCGATCACCGCATTGATCACCGTGTCCTTCGACCTGATCGTCGCGGTGCTGATCGGCGTGACGCTCGCAGCGGTCGTCGCCCTGCGCGCCGCCTCCCGCTCGACCGGCGTGACGCTCGAACCGATCCGCGCAGAGCAGCCCAGCGAGCTCGACACCTCGATCGTCGCAGTCCGCTTCCAGGGACCGCTGTTCTTCGTCTCTTCCGAGCGGGTCTTCGAGACGGTCATGGGAGTGGGCGAGGTGACCGTGGTGATCCTGCGGCTGGCCCGCCTCGAGCGGGTCGACGCCTCCGGCGCCCAGGTGCTGGCAGAGCTCGTGCGCGGGCTCGAGCGGCGCGGCATCACGGTGCTGATCAAGGGGGTGCAGGACAGCCACAGCTCCCTGTTCCGCCAGGTCGGAGTGCTCGCGGCACTGCGCCACCACAAGCACCTGTTCGTGGACTTCGACAGCGCGCTCGAGCACGCGAGATCGCACGTGGAGCGGGCGCGCGCCGCGCAGCCGCCGTCCGCCGTCGCGGGATCCTGAGGCGGCAACCTCTCAGGCGACGCGCACCAGCTCCCGGCGGAGCCGGCTCAGCTCATCCCGGGTGCTCCACCCGCTGAACAGACCGGCTCCCGGCTCGAGCTCGCGCCCCTCGGCGAGGGTGCCGACCCGCACGGGCTCGTAGCCGATCAGATGCAGCAACCGGCCCACGGCATCGGCGGCTCGCTGATCGTCGGCCGCCACGGCGATCGCCCGCCGCTGTGGATCGCCGTCCTCGCGGCCGTGGTCCTCGACGTCGTGATAGCCGATGTGGTTCAGGGTCTTCACCACGTGCGCCGCGGGCAGGCGGGCCGCGAGCAGCTCGCTCGTGGACAGCAGTCCGTCGAGGTCGCCGAGCTCGGCGCGGGCGGCCGCGACCGCGGCGGCGTCCGCCTCGCCCCAGGGATTGGTCGCGTCGATCACCACGACGTCCTGGAATGCGGCGGGCTCGAGGGCGAGGGCGACATGCAGAGGCACCGTGATCGCGACGACGTCGCAGCTCAACGCGAGGACGTCGGGGCCGACGTGCCTCGCACCGGGCAGCCTCGCGGCGAGCGCGGCAGCCGGGGAGCGCCCGGCCACGGTGACCTCGACACCGCGGCGCAGGGCGGCGCGGGTGAGGGCGCTGCCGCTCTTGCCCGGGCCCAGCACCCCCAGGCGCGGAATGCGCGCCGTGCGCGGGACGGTCGCCCCGGCGGACTCCACCGCCGGCTCCACCGCCAACTCGACGGCCGGCTCCACGGGCGACTCGAGGGGCGACTCGATGGAGAGGGTCGCCGTGCTCGGCCGCGCCGTCTCGCCGTGGCGCAGCGCGCCGTGACGCAGCGCGGCATCCAGCAGATCGCGGGCGAGGGCATCGTTGCGACGGTGGCAGGGGGCGTTGGTGCGAGGGCGGGCGAACGCGCCGACGGGCAGCTCGGAGGTCCAGGGGCCGACGGCCCACAGCCGAGGCTGCGCCTGGCCGTCCGGTCCGATCACCCGGTGGTGGGAATCGACCTCGAGCGTGCCGGGTGAGGCGGCGGACTCCTTGCCCACCGCCGTCCCACCGCCGGTCACGAGGTCCCGCAGCAGCGGATTCGTGGACTCGGCCAGGGACGGCTCGGGCAGGAAGGCGTCGACCAGGGCGTCGGTCGTGACGCGCACGCCCGCCCCGCCGCGCGCAGTGAACAGGCCGGAGGCCTCGTCGGCGCTGACCCTCACCTGCGGTCCCAGGAAGTGGACCACCCCGGCACGCTCGAGCGCGAGCAGCTGGTGCAGGCGGTGCGGCGGGGGCCCGGAGTCGACGAAGCTGAACAGTGAGTGCCACCAGCGCGGGTAGCCGCCGGCCTCGCCGCCGCGGAGCCGTGCGGCGGGCAGCTGATCCACGAGCACGCCGTGCAGGCGCAGCAGCAGCTGGAACAGAGCCCGGGCGGAGCTGACGTCCCCGTGGGTGCGGGAGCGGAGGTCGTGCTCGATGTGACGCACCACGGCGTCGCGGGTGACCCGCGGATGGGCATCGCCCTCCAGCCAGGACAGTGGACGGTCCAGCCAGTCGAGGGGCTCCTCACCAGGGGCTGCGAGGGGCGAGGCCGGCACCCAGCGGTGGATCTCTGCGGCGATCAGCGGCACCACGTCGGCGCGGAAGTCGAGGAGGCCGTCGGCGTCCTCCCGCTCGCGCAGCGCCCCGGGGGTGACATGCACGAGGTCGCCGAGCCCAGCGGGCTCGCCCTCGTCGCGGACCTTCGAGTGGTAGGGCACCCCACGGCGCGATCCCACCCAGAGCCGGGGCTCCCGGCCCGAGGGGACATAGTTCAGGCGCCCGTGCTCTCCCGGTCGCGGATCCGGCGTGAACACTCCCCCGCGCCCCTCGGTGAGCAGCGCCATCAGGTCGATGAAGGCCAGGCCCATGCCACGCACGATCACGTCATGCCCGGGGGCGAGGAGGTCCAGCTGCGCGTCGGAGGCCTGGGACGGCGCGAGATAGGTGCCGCCGTGGCGGCGGGCGAAGGAGGACAGCTGGTGCCGGACGGCCGACGGGCGCGCATCGGTATGTCCCGCGGCCAGGAGCAGCAGGTCCGCGCGCAGCGGGTCACGGTCCTCGAGCTCGACCACCCAGCCCGCTCCGTCGACCGCGGCGGTGGGGCGCACCACCGTGGGACGGACCGCGGGAGGGCGCACCGCGGTCGCCGTGGTGCGGTGCACGGTGACCGTGACCGCCTGCGGCAGTCGTGTGAGGACCTGTCCGAAGAACCATTCGAGGTAGAGCGCCTGCACACGCCGGCTCGGGAAGTCCGCGGCCTGCAGCGCCTCGATCTCGGCGAGGCGCTCGGTGCCGGCGGTGGGTGCCTCGATGGTGCCGCGACGGATCCCCTCGGCCCACTCCGCGAGCGAGGGGCCTGCCTGGACGGGGCCGGCGCAGTCGACCGTGTCATCGGGATAGATCGAGACGTCCGCCGCGCGCGAGTTCATCAGCAGCAGCGGGCTCTCCGTGGCCCGCCAGATGCGTCCGGCTCCGGGCATGTGCGGATCCACGATGTCGACCTGCAGCGGGGCGTGCGCGAGGGTCTCGCACAGCGCGGCATTCGCGCCGAGCCGCTCGAGCACGCCGATCGCTCGCGGTCCGCCGCCGATGATCGCCAGGCGCGTGCTCGCTGCCCTGATCGAGGAGTTCATCCGTCGGGATCCCTTCTGAGGTGCTTCTGTGTCATACCGTGACGATCCATAGCCGCCGCCTTGCATGTTCATTAGATTGGCTTATACCGTCGGGTCCTGCAAGCCCGGACCACGCTCCGGTTCACGTTCCGTCACGGAAGGCACCTCATGACCTCGTCCGTCGTCTCCCCTGAGACCGCACGCCGCACGCCCCCGGCCACCCACGCCGCCGGGCATGCCCCGGCGAGGGGACCGCACGAGATGTCGTGCCCGAACGGCCAAGCACCGCCCGAAGACCTCTCCCACCTGCGGGTCGTCCCAGCCCGGCATCCTGGCCGCGTGGTGCTCGCGGTGGTCGTCGGCCTGGTCGTCGCCGCCGTGCTGTACTCCTTCGTCACCAACCCGAGGTGGGAGTGGGGCGTGGTCGCCCAGTGGTTCTTCGCGGAGTCGATCATCCGCGGACTGCTCGAGACGCTGAAGCTGACCGTGCTCGCCGGCGCCCTGGGCTTCAGCCTGGGACTCCTGCTCGCCCTGATGCGCCTGTCCCCGTCGGCCCTGATCTCGGGTGTGAGCTGGACGTTCTCCTGGGTCTTCCGCTCCACCCCGCTGCTGGTGCAGCTGCTGCTCTGGTACAACCTCGGCTACCTGTACGAGCAGGTGCGGCTCGGGATCCCGTTCACCGATGCGACCTTCTTCGAAGCACGCACCAGCGACCTGATGACGCCGATGCTCGCCGCGGTGCTGGGCCTGGGCCTGCACCAGGCGGCCTACTCCGCAGAGCTGATCCGCGGCGGCATCCTCTCGGTGGACCAGGGCCAGCTGGAGGCGGCGAGCGCGCTCGGCATCCCCGCCCGAGACCGTTCGCTGCGGATCGTGCTGCCGCAGGCGATGCGCGCGATCCTGCCGCCCGCCTTCAACGAGATCATCGGGCTGGTCAAGGGCACCTCGATCGTCTACGTGCTCGCCCATGCGGAGCTGTTCTTCACCATCCAGCTGATCTACGGCCGCACCCAGCAGGTACTGCCGATGCTGCTGGTCGCGACAGTCTGGTACGTGGTGATCACCTCGGCGCTGTCCGTCGGCCAGTACTACATCGAGCGCCACTACTCCAAGGGGGCGGTGCGCACCCTGCCACCCACCCCGCTGCAGTCGCTGCGCGCCCGCCTGGCCCGCTTCCGCCCCACCCCGACGGGAGCCCCCGCATGAACCTGCTGACCCGACTCCCCCGCCGCCGCAGGCCCGGCCCCGCCCCGGCGCTGAGCAGCGCGCCGCGCAGCGCGCCGATCTCGGTCGATTCCGAGCCCGGATCCGCCGATATCGGCTCAGAACCGTCCGATCTGGCCGATCTCGATCTCGCCGATCTCGACCGTCGGGCCGTCGACGCGGCGGACACCGCCGCACCCGGCCACCGGCGCGGCGGACTGGTCGAGATCCGCGGCGTGCACAAGTCCTTCGGGGACCTCGAGGTGCTGCGCGGCATCGACCTGCGGATCGAACCCGGCTCCGTCACCGTGATCCTGGGCCCCTCCGGCTCCGGGAAGTCCACCCTGCTGCGCACCATCAACCACCTCGAGCCCGTCACCGAGGGCCTGGTCAGCGTGGACGGGGAGGTCATCGGCCACCGTCGCGAGGGGAACCGGCTGCATGAGCTGCACGAACGGGAGGTGCTGCGCCAGCGCACCGCGATCGGCATGGTGTTCCAGAGCTTCAACCTCTTCGCCCACATGACGGCGCTCGCGAACGTCGCCGAGGCGCCCCGGCGCGCTCTCGGGGTGCCCCGGCGCGAGGCCGAGGCGCGCGCCCGGGAACTGCTCGCCCTGGTGGGGCTCTCCGACAAGGAGCGTGTCTACCCCCGTCAGCTCTCCGGCGGGCAGCAGCAGCGGGTTGCGATCGCCCGGGCCCTCGCTCTGCGGCCGAAGGTGCTGCTGTTCGACGAGCCCACCAGCGCACTGGACCCCGAGCTGGTCGAGGAGGTGCTGGCGGTGATCCGGTCACTGGCGCGTGCTGGCACCACGCTGGTGATCGTCACCCACGAGATCTCCTTCGCCCGCGACGTCGCCGACACCGTGGTCTTCATGGACCACGGCCGGATCGTCGAACAGGGACCACCCGCGGAGGTCCTCGACCACCCACGCCACGAACGCACCCGTTCGTTCCTGCAGCGGGTGCGCACCGGCGAGGGCGTCCCCGTCGCCGCAGCTGCCCTGCCTGACCTTCCTGACCTGCCCCACCATCATCCCGAGGACCACTCATGACCCATCGCTCCCAGCCCCACCGCACCCCGTCCCGCTCCACGCTGCCTCCCCGCACCCCGTCCCGCCCCACGCTGTCACGCCGCACCCTGGCAGCGTCTGGCCTGCTGCTGCCCGCCGCCCTGCTCGCGGCCTGCTCCGATCCCGCTCCTGCCGCCATCGCTGGCAACGACTCAGGCTCCGGCTCTGCGGCGTCCGACGGCGGCGGGGCGAACGCGGGAGGCATCGACACCTCCGGCACCCAGGAGCTGATCCGCGCCACGGCTGATGAAGAGATCGCCGCCCTGCTGCCACCTGAGGTCGCCGAATCCGGCGTGCTGCGGGTGGGCATCAATGGCACCAGCGCCGCACCGCTGTCCTTCCTCGCCGATGACAACCAGACCTACATCGGCTCCGAGATCGACATCGCCCGCATCGTCGCGGACAAGCTCGGCCTCGAGTTCGAGCTGAAGCTGACCACCTGGGAGAACTGGCCCCTCAAGCTCGAGGCCGGAGAGTTCGACGTGGTCCACGCCAACATCGGCGTCAACGCTGAACGGCTGCAGAAGTTCGACTTCGCCTCCTACCGCGCGGCCTACATGTCGTTCCTGGTCAAGAAGGGCGCGGACTTCTGGCTCGAGGACGCCGACTCCCTCAGCGGACGCATCATCGCCGTCGGCAACGCCACCAACCAAGAGCGGATCCTCACCGACTGGAACGCCGAGCTGGAGTCGGCGGGCAAGGAGCCCGCGGAGCTGAAGAACTACTCCACCGACGCCGACACCCTGCTCGCCCTCGGCTCCGGACGCGTCGACGGCTACATCTCCCCCTTCGCCTCGCTGAGCTTCATCGCGGCACGTCGTGATGACTTCGAGCTGCAGGGGCGGATCAATGCCGGTTGGCCCGACGAGACCCTGGTCGCCGGAACCTTCGCCGGCGGCAGCGGTCTCGCCGCCCCGTACGCGGCGGCGCTCAACGCCCTGATCGCCGACGGCACCTACGGCAAGGTCCTCGAGCGCTGGCAGCTGAGCGAAGAAGCGCTGACCGAATCCCGCGCCCACACGAAGGAGAACCCGTGAGCACCACCACCCATGAGCTGCCCGGGCACCCCGCCGCAGCCTCCGACCGGGCACTGCCCGTGCTCGCCGTCGACCTCGTCACCGATCCCGCCCTGCTGGGCGGCCTCGCGGACCTGGCCCGCGGCCTCGAGAACTCCGGCATCGGTGCCCTGACCCTCAGCGACGGCGGCCTGCACCCGATCCATGTCGCCTCCCATCTCGCGCCGCTGACGGAGCACATCGGCCTGCTGCCACGCACCGACGCGGTCTACGTCGAGCCGTTCCACCTGGCCACCCAGCTGATGAGCCTCGATCACCTCAGCCACGGCCGGGCCGGCTGGCTGCTGAGCGCCGAGACCGACCCGGGGGTGGCCGCGACCGTCGGCCGCGCCGTGCTCGACCTCGACGCCACCGCCCGCGAGGCGGCCGACGTGCTCGAGGCCGCGCGGCGCATCTGGGACTCCTGGGCACCGAACGCGGTGGTGCGCGACGTCGAGCGCGGGCTGTACGTGGACGCCTCGCGCCTGCAGTACGCCGACGTCGAGGCCGAGACGTTCTCGGTGCGCGGCCCGGCGATCACCCCGCGCTCCCCGCAGGGGCTGCTCCCGGTGCTGGTCGCCGATGCGGATCGCGCCGCCGCCGGCGAGCGCGTGACGGCTGAGCTGGCCGACGGGCGGGTGCTGGACCTGGACGTCTCCGGCGGTGCGCTCTCTGGCGCCGTGAGCACTCTGATCCGGGAGGACACCACGCGCACCTCCGACGCCGCCTCGGTGCGGCTGGTGCGCCTGGTGGGCCTGGACCTCGCGGCCGATCCCCTGGGCACGGTCGCCGAGCTCGCCACCGCCCTGCGCGCCGAGGGCCTGATCGCCCCGGGCCCCTCCTCCGGGCAGGACCTGCGCACGCAGCTCGGGCTCGAGCCTGCACCGTTCCGTCCCGATCCCGCACGGCGCGGCGACCGCGCCCGCCTGTCCCGCGAGGAGTCCGCATGACCACCGCCCCGTCCCTTACGCCGACTGAGGCTCCGCTCTCTTCGGAGGCCGCCGCGCTCGCCACCGGCCCGGCCGAGCACCCGCTGCACCCCGACCACACCCCCACCGGGCAGCTCGCCTTCGGCGCGTTCTTCCAGGGAGTGAACTCCTCGACGATCTGGCGCCTGCCCTCCAGCGGCGATCAGGTGGCATGGGAGTCCTTCGAGGCGCTGGTGCGCACCGCGGAGCGTGGGAAGTTCGCGGCCTTCTTCCTCGGCGAGGGCCTGCGGCTGCGAGAGCACCGCGGGGTCCCCTTCGAGCTCGACGTCGCCGGACGCCCCGACGCGCAGACCCTGCTCGCAGCCCTCGCCGCGGTCACGGAGAGGATCGGGCTGGTCGCCACCCAGAACACCACCTACAACGATCCGGTGGATCTGGCCCGACGCCTGCAGACCCTCGATCTGCTCTCCGGCGGCCGGGCGGGCTGGAACATCGTCACCACGGACAACGCCTGGACCGGGGAGAACTTCCGCCGCGGCGGCTACCTCGCTCACGCGGACAGATACGTCCATGCCGAGGCGTTCGTGCAGATCGCCGAGCAGTACTGGCGCGGCGAGCAGATCACGCACGACGGCCCCCACTACTCGGTACGCGCTCAGGGCGAGCTGCCCCGCTCCCCGCAGGGCCAGCCGGTGCTGTTCCAAGCCGGGGCCTCCCCCACCGGGCAGGACTTCGCCGCCCGCACGGCGGACGTCATCTTCTCCCCGCACGGCTCCCTCGAGGCGGCGGTCGAATTCCGCCGCAGCATCGTCGAGCGCACCGTCGCCGCCGGCAGGGACGCGGGCTCGGTGAAGATCCTCCCAGGGGCGGAAGTGGTGCTCGCCCCCACCGAGGCCGAGGCCGAGGCGAAGATCCGCTGGGTGCGCGACCTGCAGATCGGCCCCGAGCAGGCCATCGCCCTGCTCGAGCAGTACTGGGGCCGGGACCTCTCCGCCTTCGATCCCGACGGGCCGCTCCCGGACGTGCCGCCGGAGGTGGTCGAGTCCGGGGTGACCCGCGGGGCCGGCTTCCAGTTCGCCAAGGCCGAGGAACTCACCCGCGCCTGGCGCGAGGAGGCCGCGGAGAAGGGCCAGTCCATCCTCGAGTTCGCCCGCACCAAGGCCGGCGCCCGGCGCGGCACCTTCAGCGGCAGCTACGACGCGGTCGCCGATCGGCTGGTGGAGTTCGCACGCCTGGGGGCGATCGACGGCCTGAACATCACCCCGTGGCTGATCCCCTCCGGGCTCGACGACATCGTGGACCACCTGATCCCTCGCCTGCAGGAGCGCGGGGTCTATCCGGCCGACTACGCGGGGGCCACGCTGCGCGAGAACCTGGGGCTGCCGCCGGTGTGAGGGGCTAGGTGGGCGGGGCTGTGCGGATGGGGCTGTGTGGATGGGGCTGTACGGATGAGGCCCCGTGGATGAGGCCAGGTGGATGGGCCCTGCGCATCGAGTCGTGAGTTCTGTACCGAAAGGCTGCGTTAGAGGCACAGAAGTTACGACTCGATGCCCCGGCGGCCCCTACCCTCACCGTCCAACTTCCCCGGCCACGCCAGCGCATAGTGCCTCGCAACAAACCGATCACGAATTATTTCGACGCCAGATTTTCCTCTGGTCGGGCACCGAATGTCGGTTCTGCGCGAGACACTCATGAGGATGTGGCAGCACGAAGCCGCCCCCTAGCTCCCGGAGCACCGAATGACGAATGAGATCGAAGTGATCAGCGACGGCGATGGACTCGCCGTGCTCGGTGCTCCCGGGGACGTCGACGCCTTCTTGACGTCATTCGGTTTCGAGTCCCGCGAGCTCGAGCTCCACCGGCTCGGCCCGTCGTATAAAACCTCTGCAGGCATGCTGAACGCCGGGGCTGGGGTCGCGGCGAACTCGGGCCGCTGGATGAAGCTCACGTCGGAATCCTTCGCCGCGTCGAAGGCTCTGCCGCTCGTCAAGAACGCCTCCACCGGGAACCTCCACGCCACCCTCCGCGCGTCGAGCGGCCAGTTCGCCAAGAACCTGCAGTTCGTTGCGGGGCCGGCATCCCTGCTCAACCCCGCCGCCCTCGCCGCCGCCGGAGCGGTCATGTCGCAGATGGCGATGCAGGAGGCGATCGAGGAGATCGGCGAGTACCTCGCCGTCATCGACGAGAAGATCGACGACATCCTGCGTGCGCAGAAGGATTCGGTGTTCTCGGACATGATCGGCGTCGACCTCATGATCGAGGAAGCCATGACGGTTCGCGACGAGGTGGGCCGCGTCTCGGAGGTGACCTGGTCCAAGATCCAGAACTCCGCGCTGACCCTCGCCACCACCGAGGCTTATGCGCTGCGGCAGATCGATGCGCAGGCGGAGAAAGTCGAGAAGGCGAGTGTCGCGGACCTCGCCACGAAGGCGAAGGCCGCCGAGTCCACCGTGCGCGAGTGGCTCGCCGTGCTCGCGCGCTGCGTCCAGCTGCAGGATGCCCTGGCGGTCCTTGAGCTCGATCGAGTCCTCGACAGCGCGCCGGAGGATCTCGACCGCCACCGCCTCGGACTCCGCGCGGCACGGGCAAAGCGCCTCGCGCTGATCCACCGCACGACCGAGGAGCTGCTCGAGCGCATGAACACCACCATCCGTCGGGCCAACGCCAAGGTCCTCCTGTCCCCGCGGCCGGCTCGCGCGGCGGTCACCTCCAGCAATCTCGTCGTGGGCCGAGTGCTCGACTTCCAGACGGCCCTGGAGATCGAGGACGGCCACGACTCCACAGATGCGAAGCGATGGCGGACGGCAGCCGGAGAGGTGCGCGACAAGGTCGTCAGAACCGGCGTTGACGGCGCCGGCGCAGCGATCCAGTTCGGTGGCGACACCGCGGGTCGCGTCCGCTCCGGGGCCGGTCGCTTCTCGGAAGGCGCCCGCGCGTTCCGCGAGGCCGTCCGTCGCGAAGACCCCGAGGCGAGTGACGAATCGGCGACCGCGCAGCCGGTGGACGAGCAGGCCAAGTAGCTCGCCTCACCGCATATAGCAGCTCGATGCTGCGGGAGAACCTGAGTCCTCCACCCCACCGAGCCGTAGGAAACGTGCCGCAGATTCCGCTTCGGGGCACGTTTCCTACGGCTCGCTACATCCCGCTGCACCTGACCAGCCGAGTCGTAGAGTGCCCGACCCCCAGAAGGAGCGCTGTGCCCGAACCCATAAGCCAGGCTTGCCACCCGCGCCTAGGATGGGGTCATGGATCCACGTCGCCTGCTCATCTTCCGCACTGTGGTGCGCAACGGCTCGATCGGTGCCGGCGCCCGCGAGCTGGGCTGGACCCAGCCCGCGGTCTCCCAGCACCTCGCCGCGCTGGAGAAGGAGGTGGGCACCCAGCTGCTGCTGCGCTCCTCCGCCGGCATCACGCCGACGGAGGCCGGCACCCGCCTCGCCGCGCATGCCGAGGCGATCGCCGCGCAGCTGCATGCCGCTGAGGAGGAGCTCGCCGACATCACGGCGCTGCGGCGCGGGACGGTGAAGTTCGGGACGTTCCCGTCGGCCGCGGCGATGCTGCTGCCGCCGGTGCTGAAGCGGCTCTCCGAGACCGCTCCGGATCTGGACGTGACCTTCGCGGAGCTCGAGCCGCCGGATGCGGTGGTCGCGCTGCGCGAGGGCGAGCTGGATCTCGCGCTGGTGTTCCGCTACCCGTGCAGCGACATCGGCGATGAGGGCACCCTGGAGTGGACCCCGCTGATGGAGGACCGCGTGATGGTGGTGCTGCCGCGCGACCACCCTCGGGCCGAGGATCCGGACCTCACCCTCGGCGACCTGGCGAAGGATCCGTGGATCGCGGGCTGCGAGCGCTGCCGGGCGAACCTGATCTCCAGTGCGCGCCGCGCCGGCTTCTCCCCGCAGGTGCGCCACTCCACCGATGACACGATCGTGGTCCAGCAGCTGATCATGCATGGCGGCGGCGTCGCGCTGATGCCGGAGACCGCCCTCGAGGCGGCACCGTCGGCCGATCTGGTGGTGCGTGCCATCCCGAACCTCGACAACCGGATGATCGGGCTGCTGAACCGTCGCGGCGCGCTCGCGATCCCGGCAGTGGGCGCCCTGCGGGATGCGCTGGTGGCTGAGACCACCGAGCGCCTGGACACGGCGGTGATGATCTGAGCCCCCGCACGGCCGGCGGTGCCCCGGCACGTACCTGGGTGCGGCCGGGCCTGATGCTCATCGGGGGCCTGCTGCTGGCGGTACTGCTGCTGCTCGCCGACCAGTGGATCGCCGCGATCGCTGTCGCGCTGTTCTCCGTCTTCATGGCGTACTGGACCAGCCCACTGCGCTCCGGCCCGCACGTTCCGCTGGCCGAGGCCCGCACGCAGGGACCGGGCACCGCGATCATCCTGTGGGCACCCGGCAACCCGCTCTCGGCCCGCCTGCAAGCGGCGATCCGCGGCCCCCGCCAGGACGTGGCCTGGGTGAACGTGTTCCGCGACCCGCACGCGCAGGAGCTGCTGACCGCGCACGGCGGCACGGGCGCACTGCCGCTCGTGCTGCTCGGCGAGCAGACGATCGCGAACGCAACCGCCGGGATGCTGCTGGACCTGCAGGAAGCCGAGCAGCGGCGTCGGACCGAGGGCGGGGACGTCGGCGAGCGCTGACTCAGGCGCCGGGCAGCTGCCCGATCACGACGGTCCACTCGCGCACGCTGCGGTCCGCGATGACCCGCTCGCGCTTGAAGGGGTCGCCGTCGAGCTTGGCGAGCGCATCCTCCGCGGAGTCCGCGAGGAGGATCAGCAGCGCCCCGGGCTCGCCGCTCAGCGGGCCGGACAGCAGCAGCGTCCCTTCGCGGTGCAGCTCGGAGAGGTGCTCACGATGCTCGGGGCGGAAGGTCGCGACGCGCGAGGCGTCATCGATGTAGGTGTACTGAACGGCGAAAGCGGCCATGGCTTCTCCCTGGGGCGGGGGCCGACGCCGGTGCGCGGCCCGTAGTTATCTGGGTTCATCGTCCCGCATCTGCGCGGGTCACGCGGGGTCGTCCAGGAGACCGCATCTTTCCTTTTCCGTAATTACGGATATAGTGGGTCTCGTTCCCGACCCGCAAGGAGGCCCGACATTCCCGTCGCCCCCGCCCCCGCCGAGCTCCTGGAGCGGCTCTCCGCCCTCGAGGCACGGGTCGCCGAGCTCGAGGGCGAACGCAGCGACGCTCCATCACCGCCCCGCAGCACCACCGCGAGCGATGCGGGCGACAGCGCGCCCGAGGATCCGTTCTGGGCGCTCGCCTCGCTCAAGGAGCACCTGCCCGCACCGGGCGGGGTGCTGCTGACCGGCGCGGTCGATGTCGGGGCGGGACATCTGGAGTACCAGTGGGCGCGCCCCACCGAGCACCTGCTGGAGACGGACTGGCAGCAGCATGCGGAATCCGTCGGCGCCCTCGGCCATCCCCTGCGGATGGCGATCCTGCGTCGGCTGCTGGACGGCGAGCACACCGTCGCCCAGCTGGTCGAGGAGCTCGAGCTGGGCTCCACCGGCATCGCCTACCACCACCTCTCCGCTCTGCAGGCAGGCGGCTGGGTACACTCGCCGCGCCGCGGCAGCTGGGCCCTGCTCACTCCCCGCGTGATCCCCCTGCTGACCATCCTCATCGCCCTCGAGAGGGGCTGAGCGTGAACTCCCCCCGGCCCGCCAGCCCTCACGACCCCGCGCCCGAGACCACCGCTCCTGCCGATCCCGCCGAGCCGGTCGGCCCCGCCGCTCCGGCACCCACTGCATCGGCACCCTCAGGCCCGGTCACCCGCCGCACGGTCCTCGCGGCAGGGATCCCGGCCGTCGTCGGTCTCGTCGGCCTGGGGGCACTGACCAACCCCCGCCCCGCGAGCCTTGGAGACCCCATCGGAGATCAGCAGCTGACCAGCGCCCTCGCCCCGCATCTCAGCGGCCACCGACGGGTCGCCGTCGCCTACCTCGACGGCAGCGGCAGCCCCCGCTTCGCCGGCTTCGGGGCCGACGAGACCAGCGAGTTCGAGATCGGCTCGATCTCCAAGACCTTCGCCGGCGCACTGCTCGCCGAGGCGATCACCCGCGGCGAGGTCACCGCGGAGACGACCGTGGCCGAACTACTCGGGGCGGAGGCCGCGGGCAGCGAGATCGCGGGCGTCACCCTCGCCGAGCTCGCCACCCACACCTCGGGGATGCCGCGCCTGGCCCTCGCCGCGCTGCCCGGCTCGATGGTCGCGAACTTCCTGCGCAAGGACCCGTATGCGCGGCGGGATGCCGCACAGGTGATCGATGATGCCCTGGGCAGCGCTCTCACCGGGCGGGGCGAGTTCGCCTACTCGAACCTGGGCGTCGCCCTCCAGGGCCAGCTGCTGGCCCGCGCGGCCGGGACCGACTATGCCTCACTGCTCACCGAGCGGATCCTGGACCCGATGGAGCTGAGCGGCACCTACGCCCCGATCCTTCCCGAGCACCTGAGGGAGTCGGCGACCCGGGGCCGAGGGAAGAACGGCCTGGCGCAGGCCGCATGGACGATGTACGGCAGCGCTCCAGCGGGCGGCATCCGCTCCACCGCGAAGGACATGGCAACCTACCTGGCCGGCACGTTCGACGGTTCGGCGCCCGGCGCGGCCGCCGCCTCGGAGGTCCTGCACAGGGTCGACGAGACCGAGAACATCGGCATGAACTGGTTCCAGGAGGACTTCGGCGACGGCACCTGGCACACCTTCCACAACGGCATGACCGGGGGCTATGCCTCGTTCGTGGGGTTCACGCCGGAGACCGGGCGCGGGATCGTGCTGCTCACCGATACCTCTCGCAGCCTGGATGCCCTCGCGATGGACGTGCTCACCAAGCAGGTGGCGCTGTGATGAGCCTGCTCCCGCTGCTGGTGGGACTGCTCCTGGCCGCGATGCTGCTGACCTCTCTCGTGTCCCTGCTCCGCCACCACCAGCATCCGTGGCGGATCCTCGAGCGGGCGCTCGGCAGTGCGAGCCTCCTTGCGATCATCGGCGTGATCGGGATCGTGCCCGCGTCGCTGTGGTGGGTGCCGTGGCTGCTGACGCTGCTGCTCGCCGCCGGTGTCGTCGTCGCCTGTCGGCGCCTGCTCACCCAGGCTCCGCCTGCTCAGCCCTCCCGGCGCCAGGCGACTGCCCTTTCCGCGCCGAGCCGCTCGAACCTCATCACGGAAGGGCTGCTCTACCTCGGACTGCTGGTCATCGCGCTGGCCGCAGGCTGACCCGGTCGCTCAGCTGCGGAGCGGCAGCCAGTCGAGCACGTCCTGGATGCCCTGGTCCCAGAACTCCCAGGTGTGCGCGCCGGGGCGCAGCCGGGAGCTGAGCTCCACGCCCTGCTCCTCGGCGGCGGAGAGGAAGCGACGGTTGTGGTCTAACAGCTGATCCTCGGTCCCGCAGTCCAGGAACAGAGCCGGCAGAACCGCCGGATCGGCGGCGCCGAGCAGGCCCAGCAGATCGTCCTGCGTCTCGGCGATATCGCGTCCGGCCCAGATCCGCTCGGCGAGATGGCCGGTGTTCAGATCCAGGCTCAGCGAGGCAGGGTCCAGCGCACCGGACAGGCTCGCCGCGGCCGCGAACCGCTCCGGATGGTTCAGCGCGAGCTTGAAGGCCCCGAAGCCGCCCATCGACAGGCCCGCCACGAAGGTGTCCTCCCGCGCGGTGGAGACGCGGAAGGTGCGAGCGATCAGCTGCGGCAGCTCCTCGGTGATGAAGGTCCAGTACTTCTCCCCCACCGCTTCGTCGGCGTAGAAGGAGCGGCGCACTTCGGGCATCACCACGGCGATGCCCTTCTCGGTCGCGTAGCGCTCGATCGAGGTGCGGCGCTCCCAGATCGTGCAGTCATCGCTCAGCCCGTGCAGCAGATACAGCACGGGAACACCGCGGCCAGAGCCCGCCGTGGAGGCGTCGCCGCCTGCCCCCTCCATTCCGATTCCCGCAGCGGCCTGCGGCATCAGCACCACCATCGAGGTGCCCATGCCGAGGGATTCGGAGAAGAAGTCGGTGCGCATGCGGATCATCGGTGATCGCTCCTGGGTCGGGTCCGGCGAAGTGCTGGCCCTATTGAACACTCCCCCGCTTACGATGGCGCCATGACTACCGTGCCCGCTCCGTCCTGGATCCGCGATGCCATCTGCTGGCAGGTCTACCCGCTGGGCTTCTGCGGCGCACCGCGCGTGCGCACAGACCTCGGCGGCGAGGGCTACGGCGGGGCCGACGGGGAGAACGTGGTGCACCGTCTGCGCCGCCTGGACGGCTGGCTCGACCACCTGGTGGGCCTCGGTGCGAACGTGCTGCTGCTGAACCCGATCTTCGACTCCGTCTCCCACGGCTACGACACCCTCGAGCATCGCCGCCTCGACCCGCGGCTCGGCGACGAGGACGATTTCGACGCCCTGATCATCGCCTGCCACGCCCGGGGCGTCCGGGTGGTGCTCGATGGCGTGTTCAACCACGTCTCGGACAGCCACCCGGTGGCGCGGCAGGCGATCGCCGCCGGTCCCGGCACCGAGGACGGCGCCCGGATCCGCTGGTCCGGCACCAGCCCCTACGGCTTCGAGGGCAACGCGGACCTCATCGAGATCGACCTGGCTGACTCCGTGATCCAGGATCGGGTCGTGGAGATCATGGGGCGCTGGCTCGAGCGGGGGGCCGACGGCTGGCGGCTGGACGCGATGTACGCGGCAGGGGCCGAGGCCTGGGCGCCGATCCTCGAACGGGTGCGGGCCGCGCATCCCGAAGCGTGGATCCTCGGCGAGGTCATCCACGGCGACTATCCGGCCTTCGCCGCCGCGTCCACTGCGGATTCGATCACCCAGTACGAGCTGTGGAAGGCGATCTGGTCCGGGCTGCGCGATCACAACCTGTTCGAGCTCGCCCACGCCCTGGGTCGCCACCAGGAGTTCCTGGAGGCCGAGGGCGGGGCGCATCCGCAGACCTTCGTGGGCAACCACGACACCACCCGCATCGCCTCCCAGCTCACCGACGGGCGAGACCTCGCCGCAGCCTTCGCGCTGCTGGCGCTGCTGCCCGGGATCCCGACGATCTACGCCGGGGATGAGTTCGGCGCCACCGGCATCAAGGAGGAGCGGGTGGGAGGGGATGACGCGATCCGGCCCTGGTTCCCCGGCAGCCCTGAGGAGGTGGTCGCCGCGGCCGCCGCCGCGGACAGCGCCCCGGGCGGGCCCCACCACCTCACTCTGCTGAAGCCCGACGCCGCGGAGCGCATCCTGGAGGTGCATCGCCGGCTGTTCTCGCTGCGCCGCCGGGAGCCATGGCTCGTGACCGCGTCGGTGCGCGTGGAGGAGGACTCGCTCGAGAACACCTGGGTGCAGATCGTGCTCACGCCCGGGGAGGGGGACAGCGCTGACGGGGTGCCGCCCTCGCCACTCACCCTGGTGCTGAATCTCGGGGACGAGGACCGACCCGCGCCAGGCGAGGTGCTCGAGGTGGTCAGCGGCGCGGACATGCTCGACGGCGTCGGCCCGGCGGCACCCGGCGTGGTGCCCGCACACGGCATCGCCGTGGTGCGGTGATATGGGGCCGCTACCCCGTCGATGACGGGCCGGACACACCGGACGGTGAACCGTCGGCCTGCCCGTAACCTACGATTCGGACATGATCATCGCCGGTCGCATACTCCTGCTCGTCGTGTCGTTCGTCCTGTTCGGGTGGGCGCTGGCCCTGTTCGTCACGGGAGGCACGACACGGGTCATGCTGGAGGAACGCATCGATTCGGAGCATTTCACGGCGGTGATCGCGGAGATCAAGTGTGGATCTGTGGCCGAAGGATTGAACTCCCACGTCATCTACGACGTCATCGATACCGTGGACGGCGAAGAGGCCGGAGCGGTCAGCGGCCCCACGGGGAGCGGCAATGAGCTCCTGATCGGGCAGTCCTGCGAGTCGTTCCGGAGCGCGCGGTCGACGGGGATCACCTTGCTCGCGGCCCCCACGATCGTTGCCGGTGTGGGCGGGTTCGCGCTGTCGTCTCGACGGAAGTAGGCGACCGCCTCACCCCACCCCGAAGCAGCGCCTCCGCGGCCACGCACCCCTCCGTCGTAGGCTCGTCCCATGAGCATCGCGATCAAGCCCGCCGAGTCCGTGAACACCGCCCCCGTCGTCGCCCTCGGGCTGGTCGGAGGCTGGCTGACCGCCCGCGAGACCGGCATCCGGCCGCTCGGCGGCGTGGTGCTCGCCGCCGCCGGGCTCTACGCGGGCCGCAGCTGGCTGGCCCGTCGCGGCCCCGCCACCACCGCCGTGCTCGGCGCGACCTACGTGGTCGGCTTCGGGCTCTCCCACCCGCTGGCCAAGAAGATCGGCCCGTGGCCGGCGGTGCTCACCGTCACCGCCGCAGCCGCCGGCGCCGCCGCACTGCTCTCCGACGCCGCGTACAGCGGATGGCTCCCCGCCGAGCCCGACGCCGACGCCTGAGCTCGAGTCCAAGCCCAAGCCCAAGCCCAAGCCCAAGCCCAAGCCCAAGCTTCCCCCGCCCCGCCGATCCCCTCCCAACTGTCGTTGCGCCGCCCCGCGAGCGACAGTTCAGAGGGGATGGCTCACCGCTCGTGCATCCATCCCCTCTGAGCTGTCGTCCGACCACCCTCGTGGCGACAGCTGAGAGGGGATGCCCGGCTCCGGGCGCGGGCGGGGAGAGCTGAGGGGATGCCCGGCTCCGGGCGCGGGCGGGAGAGCTTCTGGGCAACTCCGGGCGCGGGCGGGAGAGCTGATGCCCGACTCAGCATGAGGGCTGGGAGAGCTGAGGGGAGGCTCGCGATGCGGGAACGGAATCGGTCACGGCTCCGGTCGCGCTTCAGAGGAATGCGCTTAACAGGTTTCCATCGTTGAGATAGTTGACTAAGCTAAGCCTCCGGTCCGAACGTCGGGCCGCCCGATCCCCCCGAGGTTCTCTCCCCCCATGCTCGGCACCATGCGCCGTCTCTGGCAGACGGTCCGTCCGATCCGCTTCCGCCTCTATCTCGGCCTGCTCAGCGCCATGACCGCGTCAATCGTGGCGCTCATGATCCCTCAGGTCCTCGAGTACATCGTCAATCGGCTCGACTCCGACGCGACCTCCGTCGTCATCTGGACCGGTGGCGCGATCGTGCTGGCCCTCGGCATCGTCGAAGCCTCCCTGATCTGGATGCGCCGCACCTTCGCGGTCGCCCCCTCGACCACCGTCGAGAAGCAGATCCGGGTGGACTTCTACCGCAAGGTCCAGAACCTGCCGGTCACCTTCCATGACGGGTGGGGCTCCGGCCAGCTGCTCTCGCGCATGCTGAGCGACATCAACCAGATCCGCCGCTGGATCGCCTTCGGCATGATCATGGCCGTGACCAGCATGGTCACCGTCGTGGTGGGCATGGGCCTGCTGGTGCGCTCCTCCGCGATCCTCGCGCTGATCTTCTTCTGCGCCGCGGTGCCGGTGACGGTGATCGCCTATCGCTTCAACCGCTCCTACTCCGTCCTCTCCCGCCTCTCGCAGGATCAGAACGGTGACCTCGCCACCACCATCGAGCAGTCCGTGCAGGGCATCCGGGTGCTCAAGGCCTTCGGCCGCGGGCCGACGGCCCTCGAGGGCTTCACCGAGCAGGCCGAGGAGCTGCGCCGCACCGAGGTGCGCAAGGCGACCGCTATCGCCCGCTTCGACATGTTCATGTTCATGCTGCCGGAGCTCGCCCTCGGCGTGGCCCTGCTGGTGGGCCTGCACCTGACGGCCTCGGGGTCGATCTCCACCGGCCAGCTGGCCTCCTATTTCGCGACCGCCACCCTGGTGGTGGGTCCGGTGCGGATGCTCGGCATGCTGCTGGGCCAGGCAGTCAACGCGACCACCGCCCTGGACCGCCACTACGAGGTGATGGACTCCGCCGAGGCCATCACCTCCCCTGCCTCTCCGCAGCGCCTCGATCCCGCCGCCGCCACCGGCGCGGTGCGCTTCGAGGGCGTCCACTTCCGTTACGAGGACGCCCCGGACCACATGCCCGACGTGATCAACGGAGTGGACCTCGAGATCCGCCCGGGCGAGACCATGGCACTGGTGGGCGTGACCGGCAGCGGCAAATCCACCCTGCTGCAGCTGGTGCCGCGCCTGTACGACGTGACCGCCGGCGCGATCACGATCGACGGCATCGACATCCGCGAGCTGGACCTGATCAGCCTGCGCACCCTCACCGCAGTCGCCTTCGAGGACGCCACCCTGTTCTCCGACTCGGTGCGCGAGAACGTGCTGCTCGGCGCAGATCAGTCGCTCACCGCAGAACAGGCCGAGGACCTGCTCCACCTCGCTCTGCGCACCGCGGATGCCACCTATGCGTACGAGCTGCCCGAGGGCGTGGACACCCGCATCGGCGAAGAGGGCATGAGCCTCTCCGGCGGCCAGCGCCAGCGCCTGGCCCTGGCCCGTGCGATCGCCGCCCGCCCCGCCGTGCTGCTGCTGGATGATCCGCTCTCCGCTCTGGACACCAAGACGGAGGAGACCGTCACCGAGCGCCTGCGAGAGGTGCTCAGCGGAACCACCACGCTGATCGTCGCCCACCGCAGCTCGACCGTGGCCCTTGCGGACAGGGTCGCCCTGCTCGACGGCGGCCGGGTGGTCGCCGTCGGCACCCATCACGAGCTGATGGCCACTTCCGCCCGCTACCGCTGGGTGATCGCCAACCAGGCCGAGGAACGCCGCCGCGACCAGGACATCGAGACCCTCACCTGCGAGCTCGAGCTCCGCGCGATCCAGGAGGAGGGCCGATGAGCGCCCCCGCAATGAAGAACCAGCGCCCGGACCAGAACGACCCCGAGCACCAGACTTTCAACGACGCCGAGAACACCGCTTCGCGGAAGCGCTCCTTCGCCCTGCTCGGCGAGCTGATCTCCCCCGTCAAGGGCCAGTTCGTGGGGATGGCCATCATGGTCGTCTTCGCGCAGCTCGCCGTGGTGGCCGGCCCAGCGATCATCGCCTGGGGCATCGACCACGGCCTGCCATCCCTGGTGGCCGGGGACTCCGGCCCCGCGTTCCAGGCCGCGGCGCTGGCCGTCGGCGCCGCGATCGTGGGCGGCGTGCTCACCTACGGGTACGTGCGCCAGTCCGTCGTCGTCGGCCAGAAGATGCTGCTCGCGCTGCGCCGGAAGGTCTTCCGCTTCACCCAGAAGCAGGACCTCGAGTTCCACGAGTCCTACACCTCGGGCCGGATCGTCTCCCGCCAGACCTCCGACATGGAGGCGCTGCGCGAGCTGCTCGACTCCGGCGTGAACGTCATGGTGGGCGCCTCGTTGTCGATGGTGTTCACGATCGTGCTGATCGTGACCATGGACCCGGTGACCGGCCTAGTGATGCTGCTGATGCTGATCCCCTGCGTGCTGCTGACGATCTGGTTCCAGAAGCGCTCCCGCATCGAGTACCGGGCGATCCGCACCCATTCGGCGCGGCTGATCGTGCACTTCGTCGAGGCGATGGCCGGGATTCGCGCCGTCAAGGCCTTCCGCAAGGAGGAGCGCAACCAGGCTGAGTTCGACACCCTCGCCCAGGACTACCGTGACGCCTCGATGCGCTCGATCAACGTGTTCGGCATCTACCAGCCCGCCCTGCGCGTGCTCGCCAATGTGACCATCGCCGCGGTGCTGGTGGTGGGTGGATTCCGGGTGATGTCCGACGATCTGCAGGTGGGTGTGCTGGTGGCGCTGGTGCTGTACTCACGGCGCTTCTTCCAGCCGGTGGACGAGATCGCGAACTTCTACAACGCCTTCCAGTCTGCGGTGGCCGCGCTCGAGAAGATCGCGAACCTCCTCGCGGTGCAGCCCCACGTGAAGGAGTCCGAGACCCCCACCCCGCTGCTCGCCGCGAGCGGCCAGGTGGACTTCGAGGACGTCTCCTTCCGGTACAGCGAGGATGGCCCGCTGGTCCTGCAGCCGATGGACCTGCACATCCCCGCTGGGCAGACGGTCGCCCTGGTGGGCCAGACCGGCGCCGGCAAGTCCACCGTCGCGAAGCTCATCTCCCGCTTCTACGACGCGACCGACGGCAGCGTGCGCCTGGACGGGGTGGACCTGCGGGACATCTCCATGGCGGATCTGACCCGTAACATCGTGATGGTCACCCAAGAGGCGTACCTGTTCTCCGGCACCGTCGCGGACAACATCGCCCTCGGCAAGCCCGGCGCGAGCCGGGAGGAGATCGAGGCCGCGGCCCGCGCGATCGGGGCCGACGAGTTCATCGAGAAGCTCCCCTACGGCTACGACACCGACGTGAACAAGCGCGGCGGGCGGGTCAGCGCCGGGCAGCGGCAGCTGATCTCCTTCGCCCGGGCCTTCCTCGCCGACCCGCGGGTGCTGATCCTCGACGAGGCCACCAGCTCGCTGGACATCCCCAGCGAGCGAATGGTGCAGGAGGGGCTCACGAAGCTGCTCGGTCGGCGCACCTCGCTGATCATCGCCCACCGCCTGACCACCGTGATGATCGCGGACCGGGTGCTGGTGGTGCACGGCGGCGAGGTCGTCGAGGACGGCTCCCCCACGGAGCTGGTCGCCCAGGGCGGTCGCTTCGCCGCGCTGTACCAGGCCTGGCAGGACTCGATGTGACGCATGGCCGGGGCGGGTGCACCACAGCACCCCGCCCCGGCCCGGCCGAGCCGCGGCCCCCTGAGTGAGCGGCACCGCCCCCGATGCGGTCCCCGCGGGCGGCCGCCCCGGCAGGGCTGATGCGCATCCACTGGCGCTGAGCCAGCACACATCCCCACATACCGGGTCGAATGCTGGCTGAGCGCCACTGGATGCACCGGCCACCCCCGGCCCGGCCCGGTTCGGCCCGCCCAAGCCGGTTCGGCCAGCCCGAGCCGGTCAGGCCCGCCAGGTCACGCCAGGTCACGCCCGGTCACGCCCCCAGCATTGCCCGGAGCTCCTCGGTGAGGCCGCCGATCTGCACCCCCGTGCTCGGCCGGCGGAAGGTCTCGGGCGTGACCAGGAACCGCTGCTCGAAAACGGTCGACCCGCGCAGTGTGGACACCTGAGTGCCGTTGTCGACGTAGCCGCAGGAATGCGAGACGCCGAAAGAGGCATCGTTCCCGACCGCCGCGGCGGACTCGGCCCGCAGCGCCCCGAGGTGGTCGAAGGCGAGCACCAGCATCGCCTGCCGCATGAGCTTCCCGTAGCCGTTCCCGTGGGCGTCCAGGGTGAGCCAGGATCCGGAGCTGACCACGCGCCTCTCGGCGAAGCGGGTCGCGGACATGTCCTGGCATCCGATGAGCCTGCCCTGCGCCCACACCCCGAACGGGAGCGTCCACGACTCCGGCTCGATCCCGCTGCGCAGCCGCCACTGGAAGGCCAGCGCGTTGCGGACCCGCTCCTCGGTCTCAGCCCGGTACCAGGGGAAGACCGCCGGGGACTGCGGGTCCTCGAAGATCGGCCGACGGAGCAGCGCCGCGTACTCGGGCAGATCAGCATCGGCGAGCGGGCGCAGGGTGAGGCCACCGACGCGCAGCACCAGGCCGAGAGGCGGATACAGGGTGGCGAGGTCGTCGAGGGACGTGGTCATCGGCCCAGGCTAGAGCCACGGCGCATCGCCCGCCTCTGCTTTTCCCTAGGCTGTGCCCATGACCACCGACGTGCTGCTGAGCGGATTCGCGCCCTTCGACGGAGCGAGCGTGAACGAGTCCTGGGAAGCGGTGCGCGGCGCGGCACCGCTGCTGCAGGACCGGGGGCTGACGGTCGAGACCCTCGAGCTGCCGGTCGAGTTCGGTCGGGTCGGGGAGCTGCTCGCCGCGGCGGTGCGGGAGCACCGGCCCTCACTGGTGGTCGCCGTCGGTCTCGCCGCAGGGCGCGCAGGGATCACCCCGGAACGGGTCGCACTGAACGTGCGCGATGCGCGGATCCCGGACAACGCCGGCGCGAGCCCGGTGGACCAGCCCGTGGTCGCAGGCGGCCCGACGGGCTACTTCAGCACCCTGCCGATCAAGGCGATGGTCGCCGCGCTCACGGCCGACGGGGTCCCGGCCGCGGTGTCCCAGACGGCCGGCACCTACGTGTGCAACGACGTCTTCTACGCGCTCCAGCACCTGCTGGCGACCGACCCTGAGCTCGCCGACACCCGCGGCGGCTTCGTCCATGTGCCGTCGGCCGACGTGGTCGACGCCCCGTCCGGGGCTCGCGCCCTGGCCCGGATGGTCGAGGTGGCGCTGCACACCGCGGGCGATGCGGCCCTCGCGGGCGGGGCCGAGCACTGAGCCGGGGCTGAGCGTCGAGGCGGCCGCGCCCGGACACCGCGTCGGCCCCGGGGTCGGCATCGCGCCCCGGCCGCCGCGTACATCGGCATCGCGCCTCAGCCGCCGCCTCCGCCTATCGCCCTGTGGCGGCCCTTGTCAACAGTTCGGCCCGACTCGGGACAAGATCGCGCCTGACGCTGTGCACAACCGGTGCATCTCGCCGCACGTCGGCTCGAGAACGCCGTCCTTCCACCCCGCCGACAGAGTTATCCACAACGTTTTCCACAGGCGTGGACGAATGACAGACATGTAGTTCCGCAGGTACAGCGGAGAACCCGGGCGTGTCGTCGGCCCCGCTCTCTGCGACCGTCGTCGCCACGCGACCTCGCTGCGCCGCCCCTCGACGACCCCTCAGGCTCCCGCATCACCCCAGGTCATGGAATCTTCGGGAGGCGGCAGCGGGGTGCCTCCCGGCCGGGTGGAGCGGTGCTCGGGCTGGTTGCGCGGCAGCGACTCGACGGTGAGCATCCGCACGCCGCTCGGGAGCGCCCTGACTCGTCCCCACTGTCCGTCCACAGCCGATCCCCGGTTATCCACAGCAAGATCGTGCAATCCCCAACGGTCGACAGAGTTATCCCCAATTCTGTCCACATCTGGGGAAAACCACATCCGTGTAGTTCCCCCATCGCCTCACCGGGCGGGTGCAGTCCGTGCTACAGGGGTCGGGAGAGCCCGGATGACGAACGGGTCGGGGCGGCCTGCTCGCCGCCCCGACCCGTTCCGGTGCTCCGTCCGCGCCCGCTCCCGGACGCGCGATCTCACGACATCGGCACCGTGAGCGTCTTGAGGACGATCAGCGCGACGCACAGCACGAGTGCGGCCACCACCACGCCGGAATGCACGAGGGCGGAGCGTCGAGCCAGCACCTCGCGGTCCGCGCCGGCGGTGGCCTTCGGGCGCAGCGCGAACATCCCCGCGGTCACCGCGGCACCGAGCACCAGGCCCCCCAGGTGGCCCTGCCAGGAGATGTTGGGGACGGTGAAGGTGATGACGAGGTTCAGACCGATCAGCAGGAGGATCTGTGCGGTCTGCCCGCCCAGGTGCCGATTGACCACGAACATCGCGGCGAACAGGCCGAAGACGCCGCCGCTGGCCCCGAGGGTGCCGGTGAACCAGGACTGGCTGATCGGATCGGCGATCACGTACACGGCGGTGTGCCCACCCAGCATCGAGGCCAGGTAGATCGCGGTGTAGCGGACATGGCCGAGGGCCTGCTCGAGGTACTGCCCCACGATCCACAGCGCGTACATGTTCAGCGCCAGGTGCAGGATCCCGCCGTGCAGGAAGCCAGCGGTGACGAAGGTCCACGGCATCAGCAGCGCCCGGAACGGCGCGAAGATCCCCAGCTGCTCGACGAGCCCCGGCGCGAGCATCTGCCCGAGGTAGGCCAGCACGCACAGGGCGATCACGGTGTACGTGACGTACGGGGTGCGCTTGCCCATGCGAGCGCCCATCGCGTTCCGCGGCCGGGTGGAGGCCTGCTGCCGGGAGATGTCCCGCTCGCAGTCCACGCAGAGCACCCCCACAGAGGTGGGCCGCTGGCAGTCCGGACAGGCCGGACGGTCACAGCGCTTGCAGCGCACGTAGCTCACCCGGTCGGGATGCCGGGGGCACACCGGCGGCGCCTGGGGGTCCGGTTCGTCCTCGGCGCTGTAGCCGTAGCTGGGTCGTTCCATGCTCTCATTCCACCACGCGGGCCTGTGCCGCCCCCGAGTGGACAGAGGCACGACCCCATGGGCCCTACGGAGTCGGCGCCCGGCCGCCTTTCACGCCACGGTGTACGGGAACGCCGCGAAGAGCTTCTCGAATCGGCGATGCTGCGTCGGGCTCACATCCCGCAGCTCCTCGAGCACGAGCTTGCGCCGACCCGCCGTGCCCTTGCGGCTCCAGACGCCCACCACCTCGCCGCGGCGCAGCGCCGCCCGCTTGAACACGCCGTTGTTGCCGGGGACCAGCGCGCGATGTCGCTCCTGGTCCATCAGGAAGAGCCGGTCGCGATAGCCGAGCACCAGCTCGTCGAAGCCGGGCAGCAGCAGCTCGCGCACGGTCTCCTTCTCCGCCTCCGCGTACTCCTGGAGCAGACCGGGCCTCCACCACAGTCGCTCCCCGTCGCCGCCGCGGGCCGCGTCGACGGTCGCATGGAGCCGGCCGTGCCGGTCCGCATAGCCGCTCTCCAGCGCGTCCTCGATCTGCGGCAGCGCGGCGCGGATCGACCCCAGCGGCAGCTTCGACCACCAGGCGAGGTCCCGCTCCCCCGCCGGTCCGTGACTGCTGAGGTAGCGCCGGGCCAGTTCGGCTGCGGCCGCGGCGTCGTCGCCGTTGAAGGCGCCCTCGAGGTCGCTGCCGGCGGGCAGCCAGGTGCGCGCCAGCACCACCGCGGTCTCCCCGTCCTGCCACGGGCCGTAGGCGGCGATCCCGCCGGTGATCATCTCCACCAGCGGGTGGTATCCGCGCCCCTGGTCGGTGCGGATCCCGGCCGCCTCCCACGCGGCCATCAGCTCCTTGCGCAGCACCCCGCGGCCCGTACCCGGCACCGACCGCTCCGCGGCGATCGGGCTGGGGCTGTGGGCCGGCCGCCTGCTGCTGGACATCCCGGCGCTGGACGTCACGGTGCCGCTGCTGGCCTTCCTGTTCCTGGTCGCGCTCTGCGTGGACTACACGATCTTCCTGGTCCACCGCGCCCGCCACGAGGCGGGGACGCATGGCACCACCCGGGGCATGGTGCGCGCCGTCGGCTCCACCGGCGTGGTGATCACCAGCGCGGGCGTGGTGCTCGCCGCCGTCTTCGCGGCACTCGGCGTGCTGCCCCTGGTGGTGCTCGGCCAGCTGGGCCTGATCGTGGGCCTGGGGGCGCTGCTGGACACCCTGCTGGTGCGCACCGTGCTGGTGCCGGCGCTGTTCGCCCTGCTCGGCGAGCGCATGTGGTGGCCCTCCCGCCCGGCGCGGCACTGAGCCACCGCGCCGAGGGGAACGGGCCGACGGGCGGAGCGCAGGAGGTGATCTCTCCGGCACTCCGCCCGTCCCGCTTCGTCGACGGGAGGAAGAAAGTTACCGTGACCTGAGACCCCTCTCTTCTCGACGAAAGCGCTCCATGACGTCCCGACGCCACCTCCCCGCCCGGTCCGCTTCCTCTCTCGCCCGCCGCGGGGTGCTGCTGTCGGGACCGGCCCTGCTGCTGGCCGGCTGCGGGCTGCTGCCCTCCGGCGACTCGCGTGCGCCGTCGGCAGGTGGCGACGGTGCGGCGGAGGTGACCGACGAGCCCGGCGCCTCCACCCCGCCTCCCGGCAGCGCCGCGACCCTGGAGTTCGACGTGATCGAGGTGGTCGACGAGATCGCCGCGGGCAACCTGATGTCCCGCGTGGAGGACTCCGAGACCATGATCCACCCCTTCGCCCAGGCCACCGTGGTGGCCTCGACGCTGCTGGAGAGCCTCACCGCCGAGCAGTACACGGCCCTGACCGGTCAGGAGGCCCCGCCGGCCGACGGCGGCGCCGAGGGCGAGGGCGGTGAGGCGCAGCCCGCCACCACGCTGCTGCCCGGCACGATGAAGAGATTCCTGCTCACGGCCTGGGAGTCCACGGACCCGGACTGGAGGCCGACGCCGAGCCGCCTCGGCACCGAACTCCACATCACCCACGCCGGGAACGAGGCGATCCGCCTGGGCCGGGCGGAGAAGGGCGATGCCGAGCGCAGCGGGATCGTGCTGGCGGTCGTGGACGCCGACCCGGCCCCGGATGCGGTGGCGCTGCGGGCCGAGATCGAGGGCGGCCTCCAGGAGCTGTCCCTGGTGGACGGCTCCGTGATCGCGACCCCGGCCCCGCGCATGTACACGCGGGGGCTCGAGGTGGAGGTCTCCGACGCGGACGTCATCGACATCTCGGTGCCCGACGGTTTCGGGCAGGACGTGATGACCCTGCACGGCACGGTGGAGGAGGCCTACCTCTCGCCGTTCGTGGACTCCGGGCTGGAGCACGGGGGGCACCTGGGCTGGGCCGAGGAGGGCGAGATCCATCTCGTGGTCCCGCTGACCTGGGACCGCGACTTCTCCTCGAACGTCGAGGAGCTCACCGAGGTGGTGCTGGTGCTCCCCGACGGCACTGAGCTGCGCCCCGCACAGGACCAGTCGCGGATGTTCGGCAGTGCGCACCGCCGCCCGATCGCCACCTTCACCGTCCCCGCCTCGCTGGAGTCCGCGACCGTGCAGATCATGCCGCGGTTCGGTCAGGTGCTGGACGAGGACTTCGAGCAGGTCGAGGAGCCGCTCACCGCCACGCTGACCTTCGCGTGAGGGACGCCCCCGCCGAGGGGGACGGCCGTCTCAGCCGCAGCTGACCGTGAGCGTGAACCGGGTGGTGGCCTGGTCGTTGGAGGTGCCGGTGAGCGTCCCCGCGCCCTCGATCTCGTAGGTGTCCCCGTCGACGACGACCTCGGTGGAGGGCACCCCGACCCCGCCGGTCGTCGCGGGTGAGTACAGCAGCGTCCTGCCGTCGGGCAGGGAGAAGCGGGCGGAGGCCACCTGGGGATTATGGTCCGGATCGGCGATGACGGCGCTGATCCCGGTGGAGCGGCTGGGGTTCTCCGTACTGATGTCCCCGATGCGCAGATGCATGCTGCCGTCGATCCGTTCGCAGTCCACGATCCCGGTCTCGAGCTCGACCGGCTCCCCGCCGAGGGTCGCCTCCCAGCGCCCGCCGCTGGGCTCGCGCCCGGCATCAGAAGCGCCGCCGACATCCCCGCAGCCGGCCGGGGCCAGGACTGCCAGGACGCCGACGGCGCACAGGATCGATGAGCGCTCGAGGACGCTCATGGGGTCACTTCTCGATGGTCACCGAGGAGATGACGACGTCCTCGAGGGGACGGTCGCGCATATCGGTCTTGACGCCCTCGATGGCGTCGACGACCTTCTTGGAGTCCTCGTCGGCGACCTGGCCGAAGACGGTGTGCTTGCCCTGCAGGTGCGGGGTGGGGCCGACGGTGATGAAGAACTGCGAACCGTTGGTGCCGGAGGGCTTGCCGGTCAGCGCGTTGCGGCGCTTGCCGGCGTTGGCCATCGCGAGCACATAGGGCTCGTTGAAGTTCTTCTCCGAGATCTCGTCATCGAAGGTGTAGCCGGGGCCGCCGGTGCCGGTGCCCAGCGGGTCGCCGCCCTGCAGCATGAAGCCGGAGATGATGCGGTGGAAGATGACGCCGTCGTAGAACGGACGGGTGACCTTCTCGCCGGTCTCCGGGTCGGAGAACTCGCGGGTGCCCTCAGCGAGGCCCACGAAGTTCTCGACGGTCTTGGGGGCATGGTTCGGGAACAGCTCCATGCGGATGTCGCCATGGTTGGTGTGAAGAGTTGCAAACATGGCGACATCCTCCCACATGGGACGCCTGGCCGACCGACTGGACGGGCACCGCGCACCTCTGCTTCTTCTCATCTGCTGTGAGCGTGCAGACTCGCTCACGTTAGAGTTGTGCCACACGGGTTCGTGACGGTCTTCCGACTGTCCGGGCCCAGGGACCACCGTCGGCCCGACCCGACGGATTCGACCGAAAGGGGAACCCCATGGCGCTGACCACCAAGCGGGAAGCCAAGAAGGCTAAGAAGCACGCCGCGAAGACGGCTGATGCCGCGAGTGCGACCAGCCAGAACGCCCAGAACGCCGTCGAGGAGCTGCAGAAGCTCGCCGCTCAGGTGGGCCCCGTGGTGTCCGAGGGCGCTCGCGAGGCTCGTACCCGTGCCACCGAGCTGTACGACCACTACGCACCCGAGGCTCAGCAGAAGCTGCGCGAGCAGTCGGACAAGCTCCGCGACCAGTCGGAGAGGTTCTCGCAGAACCTCGGCCCGCGTGCGGACAAGATCCGTCACGACGTGCAGGACGACTACATCCCGCGCGCCCGCAAGACTGCCGAGACCACCGGCACCGTCCTGAAGGCCGCCGTCGACGCTGCCCGCAAGGAGCTCGACAAGGGCCAGGGCAGCATCCGCTCGGCCGTCCTCGAGCCGACGCCGCAGCCCAAGAAGAGCCGTGCCGGCAAGGTGCTGCTCATCCTGGGCCTGGCCGCCGCGGGTGCCGCCGCCGGCTACGTCGTGTGGCAGAAGACCCGTCCGGTCGAGGATCCGTGGGCCCCGCCCGCCGACTTCGCCCGTGCGCACTACCCGGCGTCCGCCGCGAATGAGTCCGACTCCTCGACCGTCTCCGACACCGTCGGCTCGGCCGATGCCGGTGACGTCGCCTCGGCCCTGAAGGGTGAGGACCGCTCCTCCGACGTGGAGCCCAAGGAGGTCAAGGTCGATTCCGATCCGGACGCCTCCTCAGCCGACGACGAGAAGCGTGGCAACCACCGCGGCGACTCCTGAGTCCGCGCCTCGGTGCTTCACGAGTGAGCGCCTCACGGAGCAGTCCGTGAACCACAGCGCGGCGGTCCCGTCCCCGGACGGTGACCGCCGCGCTGTCGTCATCTCCGGGATCGTCACCACCCGCCTGCGCCTGGCACCGGTGCGCGCGGAGGATCTCGAGGAGCTGTTCACGCTGCACTCCGATCCCCGCGCCTTCGCCGAGGACACCACCGCCCCGCTCACGCAGCTCGCCCAGATGCGGCAGGTGCTCGCGCAGTGGTGCAGCGCGTGGGAGCGGGACGGGCTGGGGTACTTCACGGTGCGGGCACGGGCTGCGGCGGAGCCCGACGCCCGGTGCGAGTCGCCGCGCGGCGGCCCACAGGGTGCCGATGGCGGGGCCGAGGAACTGCCGGCAGGCCTGCTCGGCGTCGTGGGTATCACCGCTCTGCGAGCCGGCGACTCCGAGCTGCTGAGCGCCTACTGGCGACTGGATCCCGGGATGACCGGCCGAGGCGTGGCCAGCGAGGCGATGCGCGCCGTGCTCACCGATCCGCACCGCGGACCGGGCGGTCGCGAAGTGATCGCGGTGACCGCCTCCCGCAACCTCACCTCGCGCACCCTCGCGGCCCGCCTCGGCTTCCGCCCCGCGGCGGCTGCGCGCCCCGTGCCCGGCGGGCGGGTGGGCGATGTGCTGCTCGTGCGTCCCGCTTCCTAGACTGGCCGGCATGCCTGCCGCCCCGAACCCGCCCGGCGCGGGCCGCTACGCCCCCTCCCCCAGCGGTGACCTGCACCTGGGGAACCTGCGCACCGCGATCCTCGCCTGGGCACTCGCCCGCCGCACCGGCCGCGCCTTCCATCTGCGCGTCGAGGACCTGGACCGGGTCAAGGAGGGCTCCGAGCAGCGACAGCTCGAGGATCTCGCCGCACTGGGGATGGACTGGGACGGGGAAGTAGTCCGCCAGTCCGAGCGGGGGGCGGCGTACGACGAGGCCATCGCCCGCCTCGAGGCGCAGGGACAGGTCTTCGAGTGCTACTGCACCCGCCGGGAGATCCTCGAGGCTCCCAGCGCCCCGCACGCTCCGCCCGGCGCCTACCCCGGGACCTGCCGTGACCTCACCCTCGCCGCGCGCGAGCAGGGACGACAGCGGATGCGGGAGCTGCGGCGCGCACCGGCCCTCCGACTGCGCACCGAGGTGGAGTCGTGGCAGATCCACGATCTCTGGGCGGGAGAGGTGACGGGCACGGTCGATGATCTGGTGCTGCGGCGCGGCGACGGCGTGGTCGCCTACAACCTGGCCGTGGTGGTCGATGATGCCGCAGCGAGAGTGGACCAGGTGGTGCGGGCTGATGATCTGCTCAGCTCGGCTCCACGCCAAGCGCATCTCGCCCAGCTGCTGGGCCTGCCGGAGCCGGGTTATGCGCACGTCCCGCTCGCGGTGAACTTCGCCGGGGCCCGGCTCGCAAAGCGCGATGGCGCGGTGACGCTGCGGGATCGTCTGGCACGCGGCGAGAGCGTGCCCGAGGTCATGGGCCGGATCGGGAACTCGCTGGGGCTGCGCGGCTGCCGTGCTGCGGCCGACGTTCTCGAGCGATGGGACCCGGCCGCATCGCCGCGGCATCCGTGGGTGGTCGAGCTGCCGGGCTGACCCTGTCGGTGTCTGCGGGCGTTTGCCGCACCACACTTATTGCCGAACAGTAACACTTCTCGATACACAAATGTATCGTGTGCGGCGTGATGCGACTCCTCCGTGCACTCCTCTCTGCCCTGTCCACCGTCCTCACAACTGCCCGCCGCGCTGTGTCCTCGGCCGTCGGCGTCCTGGGCGGTGCGCTCGCCCGCGCCCTCGGAGCGACCGGTCGCGGGCTCTCCGCCGTCGGCCGCGGAGCCCTGGCCCTGCTGCCCGGTGAGTGGAAGAAGCCGATCGCGGCACTGTTCGTGACCGGCCTTGCCCTGGTCCCATTGATCTACTCGGGCAACATGACCTGGTCGTTCCTCGATCCGAGCAACAGCCTCGACCAGATCACCGCCGCCGTGGTGAACGAGGACGAGGGCGCCACGGCCACCTCCCCGGACGGCGAGGAGAGCGAGCTGAACGTCGGCGCGGAGTTCACCGACACGCTCCTGGACCTCGACAAGGAGACCGTGTACCGCTTCGTGGAGGTCTCTCCCGGTGAAGCTCATCGTGGCCTGGCGGACGGCACCTACGGCGCGACCGTCGAGATCCCCTCGGACTTTTCGGCGAACATCGCCTCCCTCGGCGGCGATGCCGAACACGCGGCTCCGGCTCTGCTCACGGTGACCACCAACGACTCGGTGAACTACGTGGGCGGCAACTTCACGAAGTCCGTGGGGACAGCGCTGACCGATTCGCTGCGCTCGAGCGTGCTCGAGCAGTACCTGGGCCAGATCTACGTGGGCTTCACGACCATCCACGACGGCTTGGGCGATGCCGTCGACGGCGCCGGCGAGCTCACCGACGGTGCCACCACCCTGCACGACGGCACCGGAGACCTGGTCGACGGCAGCACCGAGCTGGCTGACGGCACAGCACAGCTGGTGGATGGCGGTGCGGAGCTGGCTGACGGCACGCACGCCCTGCACTCCGGGAGCCTAGACCTGGTCGTGGGCCTCGACCAGCTGAGCACCGGCGCGGTCACCCTGCGCGACGGGACCGCGACCCTCGACGCCGGCGCCCGCGAGCTCCGCACGGGCCTGGTGACCCTCGACGAGAACGGACAGCCGCTGCGCAACGGGGCCCAGCAGCTCGCCACCGGCACCTCGGAGCTCGCGACCGGCGCGGGCACCCTCGCCGACGGCGCCGGGCAGGTCGCCGAGGGCACCCGCCAGCTCGACGAGACCGTCACCGCCGCGCAGCAGCGCGCCGACGAGCTCGGCGTGACCCCCGAGAGCGTGCAGCGCACCAGCGAGGACCTCGTCACCGCGATCGACGCTCTCGAGGGCATCGCCACGGACCTGCCGGGACGACTCGCCGACCCGGTCACCGCCGCCGGCACCGTCTCCGAGACGGCCACGACCCTCGACGAGACCGTGACCAGCCTGGACGAGACCGCGCAGAACCTCGACCAGACCACGACCGACCGCACCGAGGACGCCCGCACCCTGCGCGACGCCGCCTCCACCATCGGTGAGGACGCCACCGCACTGGACGAGGACGTGCAAAGCGCGCACGAGGCCACCACCACCGCCTCCGAGAGCGCCGCCACCAGCGAGCAGAGCGTCCGGGACTACACCGAGGAGGTCGATGTTCTCGCCGCACGCTGCGAGGCCTCCGGCGCCGACGCCTCCTTCTGCCAGGACCTCACAAGCACGGCGGACTCCTCCCAACAGGTGCGCGACGACGCCGAGCAGGCCTCCGTCGACACGGCCACGGCCCAGGAGGCCACGGGCACCGCGGCCGAGCAGTCGACCGACATCGCCGGCATCGCTTCGGACATGACCGGCTCCGCGGAATCGATGGTCACCTACACCGAGGGGCTCTCCGAGACCACCTCGACCCTCGCCCGGGGCACCTCCTCCCTCTCCGAGGCCACGGGGACCCTCGCCGAGGACACCTCGACCCTCGAACAGGACCTCAGCACCCTGCGCGACGACGCCGTCTCGGCCGCTCCCTCCCCCGAGCAGGGGACGAGCGCCTCCGACCTCGCTACAGACCTCGCGCAGCAGGCCCGCACCGCAGCGACGGCCCTGCCCGAGGCCTACGGCGCGCTCGAACAGGGCGCGCAGGACGCACGCCGCCTGAACACCGGCGCCCAGGAGGTCGCCTCGGGCGCCGACCGGCTCGCCGAAGCGAGCGGCACTGCGAGCGACGGCGCACAGACCCTCTCCGGCGGGGTCACCCGCTACACGGACGGGGTGGGCACCGCCCGCACCGGTGCCGAACAGCTCTCCGGAGGCACCGGTCAGCTAGCCGACGGCGCCCAGCAGCTGGTCGACGGGACATCCGAGGCCGGAGACGGTGCGCAGCAGCTCGCCAGCGGTGCCGGACAGCTCGAGGATGGTGCCACGCAGCTCCACGACGGCGCGACACAGGTCGACGACGGGGCGACCGAGCTGGCCGACGGCGCGGTCGCCCTCGACGACGGGGCGGGCGAGCTCGCGGACGGCTCGGAGGAGCTGCGAGACGGGCTCGCCGAGTCCCAGGACGACATCCCCGCCTACACCGACGACGAGAGCGACGCGCTCTCGGAGACAGCCGCAGAGCCTGTGCAGATGAGCTTCGAGCGCGCCCATGAGCTCACCCGCTTCGGCGAGGGCCTGGCGCCGCTGTTCCTCGCGATCAGCCTCTGGGTGGGCGGCATGGCCATCTTCCTGATGATGCCGCCGTTCTCCTCCCAGGCCGCCGCTCGCGGCGTGGGCCCGGTACGACTGCTGGCCGGTGGCCTGGTGCCCGCACAGCTGCTGGGCCTGGTGCAGACCGCCATCGCCGTGGGAGCCCTGTACTTGCTGGTGGGCGTCTCGATGAACGACCTGCCCCTGATGATGGGCCTGGCGGCGTTCACCTCGGTGGTGTTCGTGGCGCTGAACCACGGCTTCGGCGCCCTGTTCGGGCCGGTCGGGAAGTTCGTGGCGCTGGTGCTGATCGCAATGCAGATCTCCGGTGCCGGGGGCACCTATCCGGTCTCGACGCTGCCGCAGTTCTTCCAGGTGATCCACCCGTATCTGCCGATGACCCACGCCGTGGACGCCTTCCGCGGAGCGATCGGCGGAGGCTGGATCGACCCCGCCGGGGATCTGCAGTGGCTCGGCGGGTGGCTGCTCCTCGGCATCGCCCTGGGCCTGGCCGGCGCGCTGAAGGAGGGGCGCCGGGCCTCGGCCCAGACACCGGCATATGGTGACACCGGCGCATGGTGACACCGGCACGAGCACATGCTGACACCGGCACATGGTCGGGTACCGGCGCAGGAGCGATGACTATGCCTATTTCGCCGTACTGATCGCCCTGACGCCAGCACTCGACCATTATCCGGCCAGAAATGACCGGGGCGGTCAGTGAGAGGCCGGGGATGCCGCTGCTGCGCCGGCAACGGATGCTTCCTCCACGGCGGTGCTCCCTCCACAGCGGAGGTTCTCGGCCCTCGTCCGCACCAGCTTTGACCTGTACTGCAGGTATGAGAATCCCCGGTATCGCACACAGATCAGATCTCCCGGGTCTCGGCATCACCGACGCCACTCGTCGGCGACTGCTCCGACAGGGGCAGATGAGGCGGGTCGGCACCTGGTACGTGACCGACGAGGCCCCTGAAGCCCTCGTCGCCCTGCTGGAACAGGGAGTGCGACCCACCTGTGTCACCGCAGCGGAACAGCACGATCTCTGGGTGCCCCTGCACACGGGAGATCACGTGTACCGGCCCCGAGGCCTCGTACCCGGCGCCCCCGGCTCGGGCCTTGTGAAGCACGGCTCCGAGATGAGGATCTGGCCGGACCGCGACCCGGACGCTGATCTGCCGCTGGCCCTTGCGCACGCCGCACGGTGCCTGTCCGTTCGTGACACGGCGATCCTCGTGGAGTCCGCGCTGAATCGGCGAAGCATCACGATGCACGAGGTGCAGCGTCTCCTCGCCTTCCTTCCCGCTGCGCGGCGGGCCCAGCTTGGCAGGGTCTCGCCGCTCGCCGAGTCCGGGACGGAAACAGCGGTGAGATGGTGGCTGGAGTCGCTGCACATCCCGGTCACGCCCCAGGTGCAGATCCCGGGAGTCGGCCGCGTCGATCTGAAGCTCGGCGCGAGCTGGATCATCGAATGCGACAGCGTGAGCTTCCATCACGATCCCCAGCAGTACCATCGGGACAGAGCTCGTGACCTGCGGCTCCAGGCTCGGCGCTACATGGTCACCCGGCTCACCTGGGAGCAGGTCTTCCTCGATTGGGAGGAGACGGCATCCCAGCTGCTGGCGATCATCCGCCGGCGCGACCACCGGCGGCCGCTCGCCGGATAATGGTCGAGAACCGGCGGCCGCTCGCCGGATGATGGTCGGGAACTGGCGTGTGGGCGACATCTACGACGATATCGCCGTACTCATCGCCCTGGCGCCACTACCCGACCAAGCCCCCAGCACCCGACCACCGGCCACCCCCTGGCCAAACCTCCACTACCCGACCACCGGCCAGCCCCTGACCAGGCCTCCAGCACCCGACCAGGCAGCGGTACCTGAGCAGCGCCCGCACGGCCGGAGATAGCTGGTAGGCAGGAGCGGCTGTGCTCATGCTCAGGCCAGGGCGGGCTCCCGCTCGGTGATGGGGGTCGCCGGCAGGGCACTGGCCCGGCCCAGGGAGCTGATCTCCCAGCCGGCGTCGCGCCACTGCCGCGGGTCGAGCACGTTGCGGCCATCGATCATCCGCGTTGCCGCGACCAGGCCGGCCGCACGTACGGGGTCGAGGTCGCGGTATTCGTCCCACTCGGTGAGCAGCACGGTCAGCTCCGCTCCGCGCAGTGCCGAGGAGGTGTCCGGCTCGAACTCCACCAGTCCGCCGAGGCGGCGTTCGGCGTTCTGCAGCGCCTTGGGGTCGGTGACCGTGACCATGGCCCCGGCGGCACGCAGGCGGCAGGCGACGTCGAGCGCCGGGGAGTCCCGGGTATCGTCGCTGAGGGGCTTGAAGGCTGCGCCGAGCACGGTGATCCGGCGTCCGGTGAGGTCTCCGAGCATCTCACCGGCGAGCGTGACCACCCGGGCGCGGCGCCGCTCGTTGACGGCATCGACCTCGCGGAGGAAGCCGAGGGCCTCCCCCACGCCGTTGTCCTCGGCGCTGGCGAGGAAGGCGCGGATGTCCTTGGGCAGGCAGCCGCCGCCAAAGCCGACCCCGGCTCGCAGGAACTTCGCGCCGATGCGGTTGTCCATGCCGATCGCGCGGGCCACGTCGGTGACGTCTGCCCCGGTGACCTCGCACATCTCCGCCACGGCATTGATGAAGGAGATCTTGGTGGCGAGGAAGGCGTTGGCCGAGGCCTTGACCAGCTCGGCGGCCTCGTACCCCATCACCAGGCGGGGTGCTTCGCGTTCGAGGATCCGGGCGTAGACGGCGTCGAGCATCGCGACGGCCTGCGCGGCGACGGGGTCCTCGGTGTCGTGCACGCCGTAGACGAGCCGGTCGGGGTCCAGGGTGTCCTTCACGGCGAAGCCCTCGCGCAGGAACTCGGGGTTCCACATCAGGGTCACGCCCTCAATCTGCTCGAGGCGGCCGGCGAGCATGCGGGCGGTGCCTGCGGGGACGGTGGACTTGCCGACCACCAGCGTCGGCGCACCGCCGCGGACGGGCAGCACCTCGGCGAGCGTGTCGACCGCGGCCTCGAGGTAGGACAGGTCGGCGCCGAAGCCGTCGGCCTGCTGCGGGGTGCCGAGGCCGAGGAAGTGCACGTCGGCGTCGGCGATGTCGGCGTAGTCGGTGGTGAAGCGGAGCAGATCGGCGTCCAGGCCACGGGCGAGGATGTCCTCGAAGCCGGGTTCGTGGAAGGGGGCGCGCCCGGCCTGGAGGGTGGCGATGCGCTCGGCGTCGATGTCGAGGCCGACCACGTCGTGGCCGAGGTCGGCCATGGCGGCGGCGTGCACCGCACCGAGGTACCCGACTCCGATGACGGAGATCTTGGTGGTCTTCACGACATGCTCCTTTCGAGGTGGGCGACGGCGCCGCCCAGTGGGGTGTCCTCTGCCGCGGGTGCGGGGAGGGAGGCCCGGGATGCAGGGCCGGGGCCGGCCGGGTCGAGGGAGGCGGCGAGGATGCGGGCAGCGCCGCGCCACCGTGGCCGGAAGGCGTAGACGCAGGCGAGCCGGGCGATGGTGCCGCTCTCGTAGGCGGCGAGGGTCTCGGGTGGGATGCCGCTGCGCGCGGCGGCCCGGTCGATCTCGTCGCGGACCACGGCGGCCTGCTCCTCGGTCCAGATCCCCTGCAGCTCGCGCCAGGTGGCGTGCGCGCGGAGGTTCGCGGCGTCGAGGGCGGGATCACCGGCGGTCGCGGTGTCGACGTCCAGGAGGGCGGGACGGTCGCCCTCCTGCCAGAGGATCTGCTTGTCGTGCAGGTCGCGGTGGATCAGGGCAGGCCGCTCGACGTCTTCCAGGCGCAGCAGCTCCCTGCGGGCCAGCGTCAGGGCGCGACCGCGCAGGACGGCCCCGGCGGGATCGACGGCATCGGCACGTCCACCCCAGGCCTCGAGCACCTCGGCCTCCGCCGCTGGTCCGTGGAGGGTCGCGGTTCTCGCGCGGTCGCGGGAGGTTTCGACGGCGGTGGTCCAGGCATCGAGGGTCTCGCGCCAGGCGCGGCGCCAGGTGCCGTCAGCGGTGGGGAGCCCGTCGTGCAGGAGGTGTCCGGGCAGCTCGGCGAAGGTGACGGTGTCGTCGTCGGCGTCGAGCACCCGGGCGGTGCGGAAGGGGCCCTCAAAGGCGGTGGAGCGGTCGATGGCCTCCAGCAGCGGTGCGGCACGGCCGGGGCGGACGATCTTCACGTAGCGGGTCCCGGCGTGCTCGCCCTCGCTGCCCTCGCCTCCCTCGAGGCGGACCACGGCGCGTTTGCCGGGCCGGTGCGAGACGACGGTGCCGCTCGGATGCTCTCCGAGCACGCGGGCCAGTGCGGGCAGGCGCGGGTCGGTGCCGTCCTCGAGCACGGTGACCTGGCCGGTGGCGGGGTCGAGGCGGGCTGCGCGCAGTCGGGCTCCAGAGCGGGTAGGGGCGCTGTCCTCGAGCTCGAGGGGCAGGCCGCGGCCGTCGTCGGCCCACGCACGGTGCACGGTGAGCACGCGTCCGTCATGGGTGACGGTGGTGGGGACCAGGCGCTGCTGCTCCCCTGTGCTCGGGGCCGCGGGGGCCGGGGCGGGCAGAGGCAGGCGGCCGGGCCATTCGAGGACGATCTCGGCGAGCGCGAGGCGCCGCTCGACCCGCTCCATCCAGTCATCGCGGTGACGGCGCAGCGGGTCCAGGGCGGAGGAGAGCAGGGCGCGGGCGGTCCAGGCTGCAAGCTCGGTGCTCGGCGGCAGGCCGAGGTGGCGGGTGTAGCCGCGGAGGAAGGCGGTGGCCTGCTCCTCGACTCCGGCGAGCAGGCAGGAGGCGATCCAGGAGCCGAGGTCAGCACTGCGCGGCCCGAGGCCGGAGCGGTCCAGGTCCACCACGCGCAGGGGCAGGTGCCCTTCGCCAGGGACGGCGGTCTCGTCGACCGAGATCAGGACCTGGTCCGGGGAGAGGTCGCCGTGGATCAGGGCCAGGGGCCCGTCGGTCGTGAGCGTCGCGCGCAGTCGCTGCGTGAGCTGCTCGACCTGCTGTGCGCGGTGCGGCAGCAGCTCGGCGACGGCCTCTGCGGTGGCGGGGACCAGGTCGCCGATGCGGGCTGCGGGCAGGTTGTGCCCGGAGACGTCGGCGGCATGCAGGCGGGCGATGATCTCGCCGAGCCGGGCGGCGGCCGGCATCGAGTGGGGATGGCAGGACAGCCCCGCAAGATCTCCCTGGCCCCACTGCCCACCGATCAGCACCGAGGGGCGGCCGCGCCAGCGGCGCTGGGCGACGGTGGGCAGGCCCAGCTCCCGCCAGCACTCACCGACCCGCAGCAGGTCATCCAGCGGCCTGGCCGCGATGCGCAGCACCTCGCCGGAGTCGGGCAGGAGCAGCACGGAGTGGCGGCCGGGGTTGTAGCTCAGCACCCGCAGGGCGGTCTCGTCTCCGCATCGGTGCAGCAGGCGGTGGATCTCGCGGCCCAGCCGCGGGTCGCTGTCGAGACCGCCGCTGAGCAGGTACGGGCCGTCGGCTGTGGTGGTGTGCTCGAGGATCTCCGTCCCGCTGCGCTCGGCGCGGTGCAGGATGTTGCCACGCTTGTCGCGGGAGGCGACCAGCTGCACCCAGCCGACGCCTGCGAGATCCTGCCCCCGCGTCCCGGCGGGGACGGTGGCGCGGTAGGAGACGAGCACCGAGGCGGTGGGCTTGATGCGCACCCGGTCCAAGGTGATCTCGCGCCCCAGCAGGGTGGACAGCTGCTCGGGTTCCAGCAGCACGGCGGCTCCGGGCAGGCGGGCGTGGTCGCTGAGAAGCTGCAGCGGAGTGGCGGTCATGGTCATCACCGGATCTCCTGTCCCTTCGGCTGTGGGGCGTCGAGGGCCTGTTCCGCGGCGCGCTGCTCGACGATCCAGCGCGAGTAGTGGGAGTCCGGATCGGCGGCGAGCTGCGCCGGGGTGCCGTCCTCGAGGATCCGGCCGTCCTCGAGCCAGAGCACCCGGTCCAGCCCGGCCACGGTGGTGGCGTCATGGGTGATGGAGATCGTGGTGCGGGAACGGGCGAGCTCGCGCAGCGACTCGTTGACCTGGGCCTTCGCGGCCGGGTCGAGGCCGGTCGTCGCTTCATCCAGCACCACCACCGGGGCACGGCGGATCATGGCGCGGGCGATCGCGATGCGCTGGCGCTGACCGCCGGAGAGGGTGTCGCCCCGGTTGCCGAGCACGGTGTCGTAGCCCTCCGGCAGGCCCATGATGAAGTCGTGCGCACCGGCGCGGCGGGCGGCCTCCTCGATCTCGGCAGGCGTGGCGTCGCGCCTGCCGAAGCGGATGTTCTCGCGCACGGACTCGGTGAACAGCACCGACTCCTGAGGGAGGATCGCCACGTGGCGGCGCAGATCGGAGAGGCTCACCGAGCGGGTGTCGTAGCCTCCGATCCGGATCCGTCCCTCCTGCGGCTCGTTCAGACGCAGCAGGTAGGAGACCAGCGTCGACTTCCCGCCGCCGGAAGGGCCGAGGATCCCGAGGTGCTGACCGGCGGGGATCCTCAGGTCCAGGTCCTTGAAGAGGGGGCGGCCGTGACCGTCGGGCGAGGTGATCGAGGAGAACTCGACGGTGCCGCGCACGTGGCGCATCGGCACCGGGCGCTCGGGGTCGGCGATCTCGATCTCCTCGTCCATGAGGTCGGCGATGCGCTCCCCGGAGGCGGAGGCGCGGGCGATCCGGCCGGTGTACTTGGCCATGTCGCGCAGCGGCTTCATCGCGATCTTCAGGTAGGTCAGGAAGAGCACCATGTCGCCGGGGCTCATCACCCCTCGCAGCACCTGCAGGCTGCCGACGACCAGCACGGTGCCCTGTGCGATGCCCACCAGCACGTCGGTGGCGCGCTCGAGGCCGGCGGCCAACTTCTTGGCCTTCACCCCGGCCTTCATGGCCTTCTCGTTGCCGCCGGCGAACTCGTGGGCGACGGTCTTCTCCAGGCCGTAGGACTGGACCACGCGGATCGCGCCGAGCGCCTCGGCGGCGGCGCCCACCAAGGAGCCCTCGCCCTTACGGGTGCTGCGGGAGGCGCGCACGATCTTCGGGGAGGAGCGACGGGACAGCAGCAGGTAGATCAGGCCCGTGGCGATCACGATGCCGGAGAGGAAGGGATCCAGGATCACCATCACCACCAGCAGCACAGCGAGCGTGATGACGTTGCCGATCAGCGGCAGCCCCGCGGTGACCGCGACGTCCTGCAGCCTCCCCACGTCCCCTACGAGGCGCTGTGAAGTGTCTCCGATGGAGGCGCGCGAGTGGTACCGCAGCGACAGCGCCTGGATGTGGTCGAAGACCCGGGTGCGCAGCTCGGTGGCGATGCGCGCGCCGACCTTCGCGAAGGAGATGGTGGCGAGGTAGTTCGAGCCCGCACGGCCAGCGATGATCATGGCCAGGCCCAGCGCCGCGGCGATCACCGTCTGCTCGATGTTCAGGCCGAAGGGTGAGGCGTCCGAGGGCAGGTCAGCGCCGAGCGCCGAGGTCACGGCGTCCACCGCGTACTTCAGCGGCCAGGGCTCGAGCACCCGGAAGGCGACGTCGAGCAACAGCCCGATCATGCCGACCAGGCACAGCAGCAGGTGGCGCGGCAGGTGCGGGCGCACCACCTGGAGGGTGCGGCGCAGGGCCGAGGGATCCAGGCGCTCCTTCTTCGGCACCGCCGAGGTGCCCAGGAGGCGGCGCAGCAGGGGCGTGCGTTCGCTGCGAGGTGCGGGATCGTGCGGGGCGGGGTCGCGCGGTGCGGGGTCGCGCTGGTCGATCCCGGTGCGCGAGGTGCCGATGGCCATCAGGCACCCACCTCGGCCAGGCTCGTAACCTGAGCGGGGCTCGCAGCCAGGACCGGACTCCGTGCCTCTGCCGGGCTCGCAGCCTCCACCTGGCGCAGCAGCTCACGGCAGCGGATCTTCCAGTCGTGCTCGCGCACGGCCGTCTCGCGGGAGCTCCTGGCGAGGTGGGCGCGGTGGGCAGGGTCGGCGGCCAGCTCGTCGAGGGCGGCGGCGAGCTCGTCCACGTCCCCGGGCGCCACCAGCACGCCCAGCTCGCCCTGGCCGAGCAGCGCCGGGATGGTGCCGATCGCGGAGGCGACCGTGGGCAGTCCCGCTGCGAGGTACTCGTAGACCTTCAGCGGGGAGAAGTAGTGCTCCCCGGCCGGGTAGGGGGCGGTGGCGATGTCCAGCTCGTGGAGGATCTCGGGCACCAGCTCGGGGGCGACGGCGCCGCGGAAGCGGACCCTCCCTGCGATGCCGAGCTCGGCGGCGAGCTGCTCGAGCTCCTCCTGCTGCGGGCCGGTGCCGCAGATGTCCAGGCGCAGGTTCTCGCGGGTGCGGGCGAAGGCACGCAGCAGCACATCGGTGCCATGCCAGGGCTTCAGGGTGCCCACGAAGCCGACGGTGACCGGCGCCTCCGGGCCCGGCGCGGTGACGGGGCGGCTGCCGGGGGTGATGCGGCGGGTGTTCACGCCGTTGGGGGTGACGACCACGCGGGCCGGGTCGGCGCCCTCGTCCAGGGTCCACTGCGCCACGGCCTCGCTCACGCAGGAGACGAGGGTCACGCCGCGCAGCTGGCGCCGGGTCGCGGCGAGCGCCCCGGCCTCATCGGCCAGGCTCCGGTGCTGGCGCTGCTCGGCGATCAGCGGCGCGTTGACCTCGAGGATCGAGGGAATCGGGGTGACCGGGGCGGTCGCGGTGATCGCGGGAATCGGGGTGGTTGCCGGGCCTGCAGGTGTCGAGAGCCGGGCGGCGGTGTCGGAGAACAGGGAGTAGCGCTCATAGACCAGGTCGAAGCCGCCGGCGGCGATCTCCTCGGCGATCGCGGCGGAGGCGGCGGCGACGGCCTGTTCACGCTCCGCGCCGCTGCCCTTGGGCAGGCGGTGGCGGCGCACCTCGAGGTCGGCGAGGTCGGCGGGGATGTCGTCGTTCACGCGGGTGCAGAAGACGGTCACCTCGTGGCCGTCGGCCCGGAATGCGCGGATGACCTCCTGGACGTGCACGGAGGCTCCCTTGGTGCCGAACACTCCGATGCCGGGGTCGAGCAGGGCGTAGGCGATCCTCATGACAGGGTCCTTCCGGCGGGGGCGATCGGCTGGGCGGCCGACGGGGCAGCGGCGGGCGAGAGCGCCTGCGTGGCCCGCTGCAGCGCAGGCAGCTCGATCGGCTGGGTGAGGATGTTGCGATGCGCGGAGCACTCGGCGAGGGCGCGCAGTCGGCGGGCCTGGGAGCGGGAGTCGTACTCCGCGGCGACCAGCTCCCGGGCGGCGTCGGTGAGGGCGAGCCGGTCGGTGGCGGGATCCAGCGCCTCGCGGACGGCGTCAACCAGTGCGGTCGTGTCCCCGGTGGGGACCAGCCAGCCGGTGCGGCCGTCGATGATCACCTCGCCGACGGCGGTGACGGAGGCCGCTACGCACGGGATGCCGGTGGCCATGGCCTCGAGCAGCACGGTGGGCAGCCCGTCGGCATTGCCGTCGGCCCCGATCACGAAGGGGGCCACGAACAGGTCGGCCACGTCCAGCAGATGGCGCACCTCCTCCTGGGTGCGCGGTCCCAGCAGCCGGACCTGCTGCTGGAGTCCGAGCTCGGCGATCTTCGCAGCGAGCTCGTCGCGCAGCGGGCCGTCGCCGACGATCTCGGCGCGCACCTCGCGGCCTTCCTCGCGCAGGGCGCGGACGACGTCGATCAGCTGGTCGAAGCCCTTCTTCTCGACCAGGCGCCCCACCCCGAGCAGGAGCGGCACCTCGGCGAGGCCTGTGCGGCCGCGGTAGGGGAAGCGCTCGAGCTCGAGGCCGTTGCGCACCAGCTCCAGGCGGGCGGTGTCCCGGGCGCCGAAGCGGGCGTGCAGGTGGCGGCGGTTGTACTCGCTGATGGTGACGGCGTGGTCCGCGTCGCGCAGCTTGCGGGCGAGGTCCTCGTCCTCCACGTCGCGGTGGAAGATGTCCTTGGCGTGGGCGGTGAAGGAGAAGGGCAGGTCCGTGAGCAGGCCGGCCAGGCGCGCGACTGTGGTCGCCATCGAGGCGAAGTGGGCGTGGAGGTGGCTCACGCCGTGCTCGCGGGCGAGCATCGCGACGGCGAGCGCCTGCTCGGCGTCGTCGACCCCGGCGCGCACCAGCTCTCCGAGCTGCGCGGCCATGCCCGGTGCGAGCTCCGGATCGGCCATCGCCGCACCCCACACCTCCCAGAGGCGGCGCGGGCTGGAGGAGCGGCCCACCTGGATGACGGGGGCCTGGACCCGGGCGAGCTCGGGGTGGAAGCGGGCGTCGATCGGGGGTCGCAGGGAGAAGATCACGATCTCCTCGCCGGCGGCCTCGCGGGCCAGGATCTCCGAGACGATGAACGTCTCCGAGAAGCGGGGGTACATCTTCAGGACGTAGGCGATGCGGTGGGGATTCTCAACCGACATGGCGGGACACCTCCGGGTGGGCGGGGACGGAAGCGGGCAGGAGCTGGGCGGCCAGAAGCGGGGTTGGCAGAAGCTGGGCGGCGAGGTGGGCGACGATGGCGAGCCCGCCGAGGTCGATGTGGCCGCGGTCGGTGCGGCCGGTGACCGAGCGGCGCCACCAGGCGGAGATGTCCTCGCTGGTCAGGGTCTCGGGGTCGCAGGTCTCGACGGCGCCGACGGCGGCGAGGGCCTGGGCGCGGCGCGGCTGTTCCTGGCGGCGGCGGTGGCGGGGCACGACGAGGGCGGGGGTGTCGGTCGCCATGACCTCGGCCATCGTGTTGTAGCCGCCCATGCACACCACCGAGACGGCCTCGGCGATCAGCTCGGGGACGTCCGCGGCGCTGCGGATCACGGTGGTGGCCTCGCTCGTGGCTGTGGCCAGCGCACGGATCTCGGCGATCTCCTGCTCGGGCATCTGCGGCCCGGTGATCAGCAGGTGCTGATGCCCTTTCGGAAGCTGCGCACTCGCGGCGAGGCGGGCGAGCTCCGCGCCGTCGGAGCCGCCGCCGAGGACGGTGAGGACGTACGGAGGGGGCGGCTTCGGCGAGGTGCGGCCGGGGGTCGCCGGGCGGGCGGCGGGTCGGCCGTGGGAGAGATAGCCGGTGGGGGTGGCCAGTCGCGCGAGTGCAGGCGGCAGCTCGCCGGTCAGGCGCGGGTCGTAGACGTGGTGGTCGCCGTAGACCCAGACCGCATCGAGGTAGGAGGCCACGTGTTCGGCGCCGCCGAGGGCCTCCCATTCGGCGCTGGCGACCCGCGGAGAGTCGAGCACCTCCCGCAGGCCCAGCACGGTGGCGGTGCCGCAGGCACGGAGGTTCGCGAGCACGGGCTCGAGTTCGCCGTCGATGCCGAAGGGGTGGCGGTCGGCGATGAACAGGTCCGGCTTCAGAGCGGTCAGCGCCGCGTCGATGGTGGCGCTGCGCAGGTCCCGCAGGGCATCCGGTTCCATGCCGAGGCGGCGCGGGCCGTACCCGCTGCGGGTGCGGGTCATCCCGGGCAGCACCAGCCAGTCCCAGCCCTCGGGCAGCGGGTCGCGGCCGGCGTCCGGATGGCCGGCGATCAGCAGACCGCTGACGCCGCCGCCGGTCAGCGCCGGCAGCTGCTCGGCGAGCGCATAGGCGAGGGCGCGGTTGCGGCGGGCATGGCCCAGTCCCACGGAATCGTGGGAGTACAGCGCGATCGTGGTGTCCATCGGACTCTCCTGCTCGTTCGGTGACGATCAGAAGGTTGCCGAGCGGCCATGAGGAGTCGATGAGTCGTCGATGAGGAGGCTCTCATCCCGTTCACCGGCCTGTGACCAGGGGTGACGGCGCTTCCATGAGGTCGAAGCCGGTAATGCCCGTGCTCGGCGGCTCACGGTACCGTCGCCCGGGGTGAGGCCGAGGAGAGGCCAGGGTGAGGCCGGGTCAGAGCAGAGCGGGGACCGCCGGTATCGAGGCAGCAGGCTGCTGGAGTGCGCTCGAGTCAGCGCGGCCGAGGGAGCGGAACTCCCAGCCGGCCTCCGCCCAGCGCCGAGGCTCGAGCACAGTGCGGCCGTCGAGCATGCGCGGCACCGCCACCAGGTCAGCGGCCCAGACCGGGTCGAGGTCGCGGTATTCGCGCCATTCGGTGAGCAGCAGCGTCAGCTCCGCGCCACGCAGTGCGGCGGCCAGCTCCGCCTCCACGGTCAGGCCCGGCACCCGCTGGGCGGCGTTGGCGAGGGCCTGCGGATCGGTGACCGTGACGCGCGCTCCCGCCTGCATCAGCCGGTCGGCGACATCGAGGGCCGGGGAGTCGCGCACATCATCGCTGTCGGGCTTGAAGGCTGCGCCGAGCACGGTGATCCGTCGGCCCTCGACCCCGCCGAGCATCTCGCCGGCGAGCTCGACGGTCCGGGCCCGGCGACGCTCATTGATCAGGTCCACCTCGCACAGGAAACCGAGGGCCTCCCCCACACCGTGCTCCTCGGCGCTGGCGATGAAGGCACGGATGTCCTTGGGCAGGCAGCCGCCGCCGAACCCCACCCCGGCGCGCAGGAACTTCGCCCCGATACGGTCATCCATCCCGATCGCCCGAGCCACGTCGGCGACATCCCCGCCTACGGCCTCGCACATCTCGGCGATCGCGTTGATGAAGGAGATCTTGGTGGCCAGGAAGGCGTTGGCGGAGGCCTTGACCAGTTCGGCGGTCTCATACCCCATCACCAGGCGGGGCACCCCGGCCGCGAGCAGCGCGGCATAGACCGCGTCGAGCATCGCGATCGCCGCCTCGGCCTGCGACCCCTCGGGCTCGCGCAGCCCGTAGACGAGCCGGTCCGGCTCCAGGGTGTCCTGGACCGCGAAGCCCTCGCGCAGGAACTCGGGGTTCCACAGCAGCTGCACGCCCTCGATCTGCTCGACCTGATCGGAGAGCCGACGGGCGGTGCCGGCGGGGACGGTGGACTTGCCCACTACCAGCGTCGGCGCGCCTCCACGAGCCGCGAGCACCTCGCGCAGGGAGTCGAGGGCGGATTCGAGATGCGAGAGGTCCGCGCCGAAGCCGTCCTTGCGCTGTGGGGTGCCCAGGCCCAGGAAGTGCACCTCAGCCGGCTCGAGCTCCGCATAGTCCGTGGTGAAGCGCAGCCTGCCGCTGCGCAGCCCCCGGCGCAGGATCTCCTCGAAGCCTGGTTCGTGGAAGGGTGCTCGCCCTGCCTGGAGGGCGGCGATGCGGTCGGCGTCGATGTCCAGGCCGATCACCTCGTGGCCCAGCTCGGCCATGGCGGCCGCATGCACCGCTCCGAGATATCCCACTCCGATCACGGAGATCACCATCAGCGTCGCTCCCTCCTCGCCGACCCCGAGCGGGCCAGGCCCTGTGTGCACCGTGGCAGGCACAGGTGACGTCGAAGTGACGCGGCGATGGAAGGCAGGGAAGGAGCTGGGGTCAGCGGGAGGTGTCGCCCGTGGCGCGCATCCACGCCGCCAGCCAGGAATCCGGATCCTCGGCGAGCTGCCCGGGGGCGCCGTCCTCGGCGAGCACGCCGCTCTCGAAGCACAGCACCCGGTCGGCATCGAGAACCGACTGCGGCTGGTCACTGCTGACCAGAGCGGTGCGCCCGGCGGTGAGGGAGTCCAGTGCTCGATGCACCGATTCGTGGTCGGCGGGAGCCAGCTCGGCATCGGCGCCGTCGAGCAGCACCACCGGGGCGTCACGCAGCAGCGCCCGGGTGATCGCGATCCGACGACGCTGCCCATCAGTCAGCGCAGCACCTCGGCGCGCGAGGACGGTGTCGTAGCCCTCGGGCAGCAGGGTGATGAACTCATCGGCACCGCTGCGGCGAGCCGCCTCGACGACCTCTTCATCGGTGGCGCCCGGCCTGCCCACCCGGATGTTCTCCCGCACGGTCTCGCTGAACAGCGCCGATCCGCGCTGCACCACGGACAGTGCGCTGCGCAGATCCGCCAGGGCGAGGGTGCGGGTGTCGTAGCGATCCAGCAGCACCCGCCCGCTGTCGGGCTGGTCCAACCGCAGCAGATAGGACAGGAGCGCGGAGGCCTCGGTGCCGTCGCGCCCCACCAGGGCCACGCGCTGACCGGCCGGGATGATCAGCGAGATGCTCTCGAACAGCGGGCCCCGCGGCCCAGCGGTGCTGAGCACCGAGTACACCACCTCACCGCGCAGCGCGCCGAGAGCCTGGGGGCGAGCGGGCTCGGAGATCACCGCACGATGCTCGAGCAGCGCCCCGATCCGGTCCCCGGCGGCAGCGATGGCTCGCAGCCCGGTCGAGTGGCGGACGATCTCGCGGGCCAGGACCACAGCGATCAGCACAGCGGCGATCACCATCGTCAGCTCGCCGGGGGTCATGGTGCCGGCGTTCATGCGCCAGCCGCCCAGGAGCAGCGCTGCGCCGACGCCCAGCCCGGCGATCAGCTCGCCGAGGAAGTCGCCGACGGCGCTGCTGCGACGGGCGACAGCGTGCGAGCGGGCGGAGCGACCGCCGAGCTCGGCGAGGCTGCGCTGAGCCCGCTGTTCGAGCCCGTAGGACTGGATGGTGCGGGTGGAGGCGAGCAGCTCGTCGGCGGTTTCGGCGAGGCGTGCCCCGTCGGCTTCGGCAGCCGTCTCCTTCCGTCGCTGCGCGGACTGGGCAATCCGCGCCACCAGTGCGTAGAGCCCCGCAGTGACCAGCACGATCGCGGCGGCGATCGGTTCCACGACCAGCATCACCACGGTCAGGGAGGCCAATGCCAGCAGGCCTGCCGCCAGGCGCGGACCGGTGTGCGCGACCAGGTCGCGCAGTCGTGCCACGTCCTCGGTCAGCAGGGAGCCGGTGCGGCCGAGGCCTTCGCCGTCGCGCCCAGGGCCGAGCAGATGGACATGACCGAGCAGGCGACCGCGCAGTGCGGTGGCGACGTGCCCGCCGATCCGGTGCAGGGCGCCGACCGCGAGGGCACGGAATCCTGCCTGCAGGGCCACCAGGGCAGCCAGCGCTCCGGCGGCGAGCAGCAGAGCGGTGACGGGGTCGCCCCCGATGCCGGTGGGGGCAGTGGAGCCGGCGCCGGCCGCAGCGAGCGCGGCATCGATCGAGTATTTGAGCGGGAAGGGCAGGGCGACGAGAGTCCAGATGCTCAGCACCAGGGCGCCCAGGCCGACGATCAGCGTCGAGCGGTGGGCCTGCAGATCGGGGAGCACGAGGTCGAGGGCGGCGCCGAGGGTGCCGGCTCGCCGGGCCTGGTCTGCGGTGGGCGCGGGGTCCGTGGTGGACGCGGGATCCGCGGTGGACGCGGGATCCGCGGTGGACGCGGGATCCAGCGTCAGCGCGGGCCGCGGCGGAGCCTGAGTCTCGACGAGGCTCGGCGACTGCCCGGCAGGTTCACGCACCGGCTCTGGCTCCGGCAGGGACTCAGGCCCGGCCACGGGCTCGGGCTCCGCAATCGGCTCCGACACACGCACTGGCGCTGGCTCGGGCTCGGGCTCGGGCATTGGTTCAGTATCGGACTCGGGCTCGGGCACGAACTCGAACTCCGGCTCCGGCTCCGGCTCCGGCTCCGGCTCCGGCTCCGGCTCCGGCTCCGGCTCCGGTGCAGCAGCATCGCGGATGACCTGCCAGCGCTCCGCAGATTCGGGGTCCTCGGGACTGACTGCCACCGGCTCCCCACGCGGCTCGGGGTCGGGGCCGGGTGGGAGAACCGGGATCTCGTGGGTGGACGGCGTCGGCTCACCCGCTGGGTCCTGGACCCAGAGGTCAGCGGGAATAGCGTCCTCCGCTGCGGGGCGCGATACCTCCTCGACCGCGAGGTGCGGCGACCTCTCCCCCGCGGAGTCGCGGGCTGCGGGACGTCGGAACGGACGTGCCGTGGCACGGGGCGCTCGTCGCAGCCGGACCCCGCGCAGGGACGGAGAGGTGGGGCTGTGCGGAGTCGCCTCTGCCGCGCTGGTGTCGGCATCGACGTCGGCACCGGCGGGATCGTCGGCCGGAGCAGCCGGCTTCAGGAGTTCGAACCTTCCTGGTGCGGCCGCGTGCACGGTCTCATCCGCCGCGCCCGGCGCATCCCAGGCATCCCGCGCCAGCTCATCCGACCAGGTCGGCGGTGCGGTGCGACGTTTCGGGGAGCCGATCTCGATCCATGCGGGCTCTGCGGCCGTCTGCTCGGTGTCCCTGGCGTTCCGGAGGGGGACGTCGGGGGTGGCGTTCGTGTTCATGCGCTCTGCTCCTCCTGGCATCGCTGGGCAGCCCGGCAGGTCACAGCGACTGCGGGGCTGTGGTGCGGGGCGCGGTGGTTCACGGTGGTCATGGCGGTCCTGAGAACGTCGGGTAGCGATGCCCGGAGGCACGGACCGGGGCGGGAGGCGCTCCAGTCTGTCATCGTCCGTGGCAGTGCCCATGCTGGACGGGCTCGGTGAACCCCAGGTGAGACGATGATGAGGACTTCCTCAGTCTGCGCCAGGAGCGGAAGCGCCCACCCCACCCCGTCTCGCCCCGCCCTTTCGAGGGCCCGCGCAGCAGAATTTTCAAGGAAAGTGGTGGCCGTGTCACCACCCCCGAACCGCTGACGGAGGATCCCGATGACCCAGAGCCCTGAGAGCCGGACCGCACCGAGCGAGCCCACCGAGCCGCTGATCACGATCGACGTATGGACCGACGTGGTGTGCCCGTGGTGCTACATCGGCGAGTCCCGCCTGCACGATGCGATCGAGGCGGAGGGCCTCAGCGACCAGGTCCACGTGCGCGCCCACTCCTTCGAGCTGGATCCGACCTCGCCCACCGACAGCGTGAAGGACAACATCGCCCACCTGGTCGAGGCCAAGGGCATGGACGAGGCGAAGGTGCGCGAGATGGAGGCGCAGATCCAGGAGATGGCCCAGGAGATGGGCCGCGAGTACGTCACCGGGCGGCCGATGGCGAACACCCGCGGCGTGCACCGCGTCATGCAGGCCATCGGCGAGGCGCACGGCATCGACGCGGCGACGGACTTCTTCATGCAGCTCCAGCGCGGCTACTTCACCGGCACCATGAACCCCTTCGAGGCCGAGACCGTGATCGCCCGCGCCGTCGAGGCGGGCCTGGACGAGCAGGCCGCCCGCGCCGCGCATGCCGGCGAGACGCACGATGACAAGGTCGAGGCAGAGGTGCGCGAGGCCGCGTCGATGGGCGCGCGCGGTGTGCCGTTCTTCCTGTTCAACGACAAGTACACCGCCCCCGGGGCACTCCCCACGGAGTCCTTCCGTCAGGCGCTGCGGCAGATCGCCGACGAGGCCCGGGCCGAGCGGGCCCAGGCATGAGCATCATGCAGCACGGCACCGGCAGCACGGCCGACGGGGCCGACGCGACAAGGGACGGCGCCGCGGCGACGGCGGAGGCTGCACTCGCGGCACCTGCGGCGGAGACGACCGATGCCCCCGTCGCGCTGACCTCACTCACCTCCCTGCTGGGCGGGACGATCCAGGGCGGGACGAGCTGCGAGGTGGACGGCACCTGCGACTAGCGCGACCAGGCCAGCGTGAGCTCGACGCTCACCCGCACCCAGCCGCACGAAGCCGCACAGAAGAAGGGACGCCCGGATGCGCCACTGGGGCGCGTCCGGGCGTTCCTCTGTCCTCGCTGATCAGCGGGCGAGCAGCTCCTCGGTGCTGGTGCCGGGCAGGCTGAGGGTGACCGGAGTCCCCCAGGGGTCCTGGACCGAGATGGAGCGGCCGTCGTCGGCGAATCCGATGCCCGCCCTGGTGAGGCGTGCGGTCAGCGCGTCGAGGTCCACCCGGGCCGGGAGGGTGATGGCGACGTCGGCCAGCCCCAGGCCTGCGGCGCGCGGACCGGCACCGCGGCTGTTCCAGGTGTTCATCGCGACGTGGTGGTGGTATCCGCCGGCCGCGGCGAACAGGGCGCCGGGATGGTTGCCCGCGGTGACCTCGAAGCCGAGGGTGTCGATGTAGAACCGGCGTGCGGCGTCCACGTCACCGACCTGCAGGTGCACGTGGCCGACGATTCCCGGGCGGATCCCCGGATCGGCCTGGACGTCCTCGGTGAGGTGCTCACCGAGATACTTCTGCGGGTCGATGAACAGGGAGTCCATGGCGACTTCGCCGTTGTTCCACTGCCACTGGTCGCGGGGGCGGTCCCAGTACAGCTCGATGCCGTTCCCCTCGGGGTCGGCGAAGTAGAAGGCCTCGGAGACGAGGTGGTCGCCGGTGCCTGCGAAGCGGGAGTGGGGATCCTGGGCGGCACGCAGCACGGTGCCGGCGAGCGCAGTCTGGTCCTCGAAGAGAAAGGCGGTATGGAACAGTCCGGCCTGGCCGGGGTCCACGGCGGGCAGACCGGGGGTGGCCACCAGCCGCACGAAGGGGACGTCCCCGCGGCCGAGGATGCGGTGGACCTCGCCGTCCACCCGCGCTCGCTCCTCGATCGGGCTCAGCGCGAGGGCGTTCTCGTAGTAGGAGCTCATCAGCTCGATGTCACCGACGCGCAAGGTGACGGCGTCCATCGCGAGATCACCGGAAAGGTGCCGCTCATCCACTGCGTCGCTCTCCGTGCCGGTGGCGGTGAGGGGGGAGGAGATCATGGCGATCCTTTCGATCGAGGGGTCGATGGATCCATCATCCCCCGAGTTGGTAGAAAATTCAACCAGAGCGGACTGTGGAGTGGCTCATGGGCGATGACCTGAGCGGCACGCCGGGCTGTGGCGCGAGATGCAGAGGCGGGCGGCAGGCGCCGGTGCGGGCGCTCGCGCGGACGTTCGCGCGGACGCTCGTGGAGGCCCTCCGGAAAGGGTTCAGGGCGGTGAGCTCAGCTCACCGCCCTGTCCCCAAGTCTGCTCTCCCCTGCCGACTCGGGGCCCTCCCGACCTCGACCCTCGAGATGCTCGAGGGGAGGCGTGGGCTCCACGATAGGCGGCCCGACGATACTTGTTCCGGGACCTAGTTCCCTCGCTGTGGAGGCTCACACCACCGACTGGAACGAACGTTCCTGCTGGTCACACCTTCGCATCAAGGGTCCGAGTCGAGCCCGCAGACCCGGGGAACGGCCGGTTCCCGCTCCCTCAGGCGGGCGTCCCGGTCACGTCCGGACGCGCCGCATGAGCCGCGGCGAGCTGCTCCGCCCGCTCGAGGAGCGCGGCGCGGGAGCCCGCGGTGGTGGCGACGTCGCGGATCACCCAGGCCATCGCCACTGCGGCGTCGTCCATCAGCCGGTAGCCCTCCACGGAGGCGGCATGACCCGCGAATTCACGGGTGTGCAGCGCTCCCCCGGCACCGCTGATGCCGACGAAGGGGTGGAGGCCGGGCACCCGCTGCGTCACGTTGCCCATGTCGGTCGAGGCGGCCATGACACCGAGCGAGCCGTTCAGCGGCCGGCCGAGTCGCTCCATCGCCGCATTCCAGGCGGCCCCCAGCACCTCATCCTGGCGCAGCGGCTCGTAGACGGGCTCGGTCTGCTCGATCTCGAGGCTGGCGCCGGTCGCGACCGCACCCGCCTCGAGGCAGGCGAACAGCTGGTCGCGCAGCGCTTCGAACTCGGGCATCGTCAGCGCCCGGCATTCGAAGTCGACCACGGCGGTCTCGGGGACGATGTTCGTGACCCCGGACTGCTGCGGAACCAGGGCCAGGCGCTGGCCGTCCTTGATCCGCTGGCGCAGCAGACCGGCCGCGACCTGCGCGACCACCGCGGCGTCATTGGCGTTGATGCCGTCGGTGGGATTGGCGGCGGCGTGAGCGCCGCGACCGGTGTAGGTGGCGCGCCAGCGGCCGACGGCCTGGCTGGTCGAGCCCAGCACGTCATAGGTGTCCGTGTGCGGAGTGGGGTGGCTCATCAGTGACAGGTGCACACCGTCGAAGATGCCGCGCTCGATGAGCAGCTGCTTGCCTCCTCCGTGCTCCTCCGCGGGGGTGCCGATCACCTGCAGCGTCACGTCCAGCGTGGGGACGAGCTCCGCGAGTGCCAGCGCGGCACCGAGCGAGGCGCCGGCGATAAGATTGTGCCCGCAGCCGTGGCCGATCCCCGGCAGCGCGTCGTACTCGACGCACAGCGCGGCCACCAGGGAGCCGGAGCCGAGGGTGGCACGGAAGGCCGTGGGCAACTCGGCGATGCCCCGCTCGACGGTGAAACCGGCCTCCTCGAGGAGTCCGGCGCAGCGGTCGTGGGCGCGGCGCTCCTCGAAGGCGGTCTCCGGATCCGCGTGGATCGCGCGGGCGAGGGCATGGACCTGCTCGCGCTGGGCGCCGTAGGCGGCGGCGAGGGTGTCCTCGGCGAGGTCTGGCTGGGGGGTGGTGGCGTCATCAGTCACCCGCTGATCCTGCCATGATGCCCGCCCAGGCGGGCGCGCTCGGAGCGCGCCGCTCGGGCTGGAGCGTCAGAGGGCCAGAGCCAAAGGGCCACGGTCAGAGGGTCAGCGGGTCACGGTCAGCGGGTCAGCGGGTCACGGTCAGCGGGTCAGCGGGTCAGCGGGTCAGCGGGCCAGGGTCAGCAGGCCGGACGCTCAGAAGGCCGCAATTACACCCCGATCACGGGGACGACGCCGCAGCTGCGGCCTCAGTCGCCGTTGCGCAGCAGCGGCGGCACCAGGTAGCTGCCCTGACCCGCGCAGTAGAGGCGCGCCGGGCGCCCCCCGGTGGGTGCGGCATGCCGGTCCAGCTCCACGAGGAAGCCGTCGGTGCGGGTGGCCTTGCGGTGGAAGTTGCCGGCATCCAGGGTGGTCCCCCAGACGCTCTCGTAGACCCCGCGCAGCTGCGAGACCGTGAACTCCTCGGGCAGGAAGGTGACGGCCAGGGTGGTGTACTCCAGCTTGCTGCGCGCCCGTTCGATCGAGGATTCGAGCACGGCGGCGTGGTCGAAGGCCAGCGTGACCTCGCCGAGGTCCTCGAGCGCCCACCAGCGGGCATCGGCCACGTCATCGCCGCGACGGGGATCCGGGAGATCCGCGCCGAGCGCCATGAAGGACACCGAGACGACGTGGCCGCGGGGGTCACGCCCGGGGGTGCCGAAGGTCCGCACCTGCTCGAGATGGACGGCGCCGCTGCCGAGCGAGGCCTCATCGGACAGCACCCGGTAAGCGGCCGCATCGAGATCCTCGCCGTGCTGGATGAATCCGCCGGGAAGCGCCCAGGCACCTCGGTGGGGCTCGTCCTCGCGCTGGATCAGCAGCACGTTCAGCACGCCGTCCCGGAGGGTCAGGACGGTGAGGTCGACGGCGACGTGGATCTCGGATGCGGTGGGAGCCATGTGTCCAGATTAAGCATAGTTATGGTCAGATTGACTTCAACTGCAAGGCGACTCACAGGTAGCCACCGCACGGTCGGCCTCCGAGCTCCGGCACCGAGTTCAGTCCACCGCGGAGCTCAGTCGGTGAGCCAGCGGTCCCACTTCTCCGCGCGGTGCTCGGCCTCCACGATGCGCACGGTGCCGGAGGTGGAGCGCATGACGATCGACTCGGTGACGATGCGGTCTCCTCGGTATCGCACGCCGCGCAGCAGGTCGCCATCGGTGATGCCGGTGGCCGCGAAGTAGCAGTTATCCGTCGCGACCAGGTCATCTGTGGTCAGCACGCGGTCGAGATCGTGCCCGGCGTCGATCGCCTTCTGCTTCTCGTCATCGTCGATCGGGGCCAGCCGGCCCTGGATCATGCCGCCGGTGGCCTTGACCGCGCAGGCGGCGATGATGCCCTCCGGGGTGCCTCCGGTGCCCAGCAGCATGTCGACGCCGGCGCCGCGGGCCGCCGCGATGGCCCCTGCCACGTCGCCGTCCATGATGAACTTGACGCGCGCCCCGGCCGCCCTGATCTGCTCGACCAGCGGTTCGTGCCGCGGCCGCTCGAGGACGCACACGGTGACCTGGTTGACCGGCTTGCCGAGCGCCTTGGCGACCAGCTTGATGTTCTGCTCGATCGGGAGCCGGAGGTCCACGAACTCCGCGGCCTCCGGGCCCACCACCATCTTCTCCATGTAGAACACGGCCGAGGGGTCGTACATGCTCCCCTTCTCGGCGACCGCGAACACCGCGAGCGCGTTGTTATAGCCCAGCGCGGTCAGTCGGGTGCCGTCGATCGGATCCACCGCGACGTCGACATCCGGGCCGGTGCCGTCGCCCACGGACTCACCGTTGAAGAGCATGGGGGCCTCGTCCTTCTCCCCCTCGCCGATGACGACGGTGCCGTTCATCTGCACGGTGTCCATGAAGGAGCGCATCGCGTCGACCGCTGCGCCGTCGGCCCGGTTCTTGTCCCCCGCACCGACCCAGCGCGCTCCGGCGATGGCGGCCGCCTCGGTCACCCGGACGAGTTCAAGGGCGAGGTTGCGGTCGGGAGCATTGGAGGCGGGGGTGATCATGAGGTCTCCTCGTCGTCGAGTTCAGGGCGATGTCATGGCCCGAACCTGCCGTCTCGACAGGCCGAGCGGTGCCTGACGTGCTCCTCGGACTCTACCCGGAGCGGAGTGCGCGCGAGGAGACTCGGGGCCCCTCGCCCTCAGGCGGTGACGGACTCCCGCTCCGCTGCCACGGTGCGGTCCTTGAGGGCTGCGCGCAGGGAGACGAACAGGGCGAACAGTCCCACGGTGAGGATGATGTGCCCGAGGCCCGCGATGCCGGGGATCGCGGCGGTGGTGGTCGCGGGGTCCTGGCCGTCGAGGGTGAGGATGCCGCGCACGGCCTGCATCACCACGGTGAGCAGCAGGCCGATGTTGTAGGTCCAGTAGAATACCGTGAAGGAGCGGCGGCCGGTGAGGGAGAAGACCGCGTCCAGAGCCAGCACGATCAGGAAGACCAGCATCCCCAGCGCTAGGAAGTGGGTGTGGAGGGTGCTGAGCTGGGTGTCGACCCCGAGAGCGTCGGTGGCCTTGGTGTACTCGCGGTAGAAGAGGCCGGAGGCGACGCCGAGGATCATGTAGACGAATGAGGTGCTGAGCAGTCGGTTCATGTCATCAACACTAGAAAGCGTGCCGAGTCCTGTGATCGGCCAAAGGGTTGATCTGCGCTGGTCCGTGCAGGACGGCGCCCGCCGTCCCCGACAGTGCGGGGGCGACGGGCGCCGTCGTGGTGCATGGCCCGGGACCGGGTCAGACAGTCCCGGATCAGACGATCATGCGGCCTTCGTCGCGGGCTTCCTTGGCGTCCTTGGCGAAGCCGCGGACGATCGTGATCAGGATGCCGAGCACGAGCACGGGCCACATCAGCACGTAGATGGTGAGCAGAGCGGTCATGACTGTTCTCCTCTCAGAGGGTGCGGACCGGCCGGAGCACGGTCACGCGGGGGACGGAGCGGCGGCCGGTCCGGTTGCCGCGAATGGATGGCGCAGCCGCCACGAAGGGGTGGCGCAGTTGCCGTGGACGGGCTGATCAGCTGTCGGTCGAACGCCCCACAGCAGCGGTGGCGCCCGGGAGGTCGATGTCCTCATCGGCGGTGAGGGTCTCGTCGTCGAAATCGCCGGTGACCTTGCGGATCGAGGAGAAGTCGAAGTTCTGCGTCGACCGGAAGCTCAGCAGGTAGCAGACCAGGAAGGAGACCGAGTAGGCCACCAGCGAGCCGGAGAGGGTCTCGAAGTCGCGCAGGTAGCCGAAGCCGAAGGGCAGCACTGCGAGGATGGAGACGACGCCGACGATCACGGCCACGCGCTTCCCGAAGAAGCCGAAGCTCATGATGCCGAGCACCACGCCCACGCCGATGATGGCGAGCAGCTCGACCACCAGTGCCCAGGCACCGGTGATCGGGATCAGCGTGAACCGCACCGGCAGGAACACCACCAGGGCGGCGATCACGGAGAGCGTGAACGCCTTGTTGGTGACCTTCTTCCAGTAGAAGGAGGCGATGACCGGGAACACCAGGCAGCCCCACAGCGCGCCGACGAAGACCAGCAGGTCCAGGATGTTGAACTTCGCCGTGGCGAAGTACAGGGCCAGGCCCGTGGCGACGATCATCGTGAGGCGGCCGATGAGGATCATCAGCTTCGGGTTCACGTTCTTGCGGCCGACGGACTGGCCGTAGATGTCTGTCATCACGATCGAGCTGAGCGCGGCCAGGTCGGAGTCTGCAGTCGAGGACAGCGAGCCGATGATCATGATGAATGCGAGCGCGACCAGCGCGACGGGCAGGTAGGTGCCCACCATCTGCGGCATCAGGTTGTTCACATCGCCGCCCATGGGCTCGACGCCCAGGTACAGCGCCATCACGCCCAGCATCCCGATCCCGATCACGGTCGCGCCGTAGCCGATCGTGGCGGTGATGAAGGTGGGCTTGATGAGGTCCTCGCGCACGGCGAAGAGGCGCTGGGCGATGGTCTGGTTGCCGATCGCGTAGGCGAGCACGGCGGCGATATACGGCGCACCCTGGTTCATGAAGGCGTCGGAGGAGAAGAAGCTCTCCTGCTGCGGCGTGACGTGGCCGGCTGCCACACCTTCGGCGAATATCGACGGGCCGCCGGCGAGGAGGAACACGGCCGGGATGATGATGACGGCAGCGCCGAGCATCGCCACCACCTGTGCGAAGTCGGTGAGGACGGAGGCGCGGAAGCCGGACCACAGGGTGTACATCAGGACCCCGGCGGCGATGATGAGGATGCCGTGACCGAAGTTCAGCGGGGAGAGCATCGCGATGATCGCGCCCCCGGCGATGAAGTTCGAGGTCAGGGAGATGACCGAGCCGAGCACGTTGGAGCCGGCGAGCATCAGCTGCGAGGAGCGGCCGTGGCGGGCGTACATCACCTCGGCGAGGGTGTGGGCGCGCGGGGCGACTTTGCGGATCCGCTTGCCGAAGGGGTAGATGAACAGGATCATCAGCGCCCCCCAGAGCCCGTAGTGGATGGGGCCGGAGACGCCATAGGTGTAGCCGGCGGTGACCGAGGCGTACATCGAGGACGCCCAGATCCAGGTGGCGGTCATCGAGGCGGCGGAGACGCCGAAGCCGATCTTGTTGCCGGCGGTCATGTAGTCGTCGGCGTTCTCCTTCTTGCGGGAGATGGAGACGGACATCCACATCGTGGCGCCGTAGAACAGGATCAGAAGGAGCAATACTCCGACGATTCCGAGCTGGACGATCTCACCTGAGGGCGCGGGCGGCACTGGGCTTCCTTTCATTGCGGACAACTGGTCTCCTGCAACCGGTCATCCGCGCACGCTGCTCAGAGCGCGCTGGCATCAGGGCGGAGCCCTGCGGGGCCGACCGGCAATCGACCCCCTCGCACGAGCCGTTCTTCGTCCACCCGGGCGGCGCCTGGCGCCTGCTCCGGGGACGGGACGGCGGCCGCAGCTCTTCGGCCCTCCCGGGACGGTCCGCGGCTCACATCGCACGTGGAGCCGTATAGATACTCGCACAGTGCATGCCGCTTGGCTACCGCGTGGGTAACATATCGATAAACCATGCAGGTCACAGCGGGTAAACTTTTTGTCGGACAAACTGATTCCGGGTAGCTTTTCGGTCGATCTGCATGTCGATGCACTCTGCGTTCCCCTCGCCTGCTCGCCTGCATCCTTCCCGTCTGCTCGCCCGCCTCCTCCCCGTCTGCACCCTCCCCAGAAGCGTCGAATGCATCCGATGGCATCTACTCGCTCTCCCGCAGACGCCCCACGTAAAGTGCGGACATCGACGTCGGTCGCATCGGTGCGGCCAGAAATGAGGAGACATGAGCGCCAGGCGCATCGGACTGATCGGGTGCGGCGACGTCTCGGTCGTGCACTTCGAGGCGATCCGGGACATCGAGGGACTCGAGCTGGTGGGTGTCGCCGACACTGACCCGCAGGCGCTCGCCCGCGCCACCGAGGCCACCGGGGTCCCCGGCTTCACCAGCACCCAGGAGCTGATCGATGCCCTGAAGCCCGACGCGGTGCACGTGACCACCCCGCACGACGAGCACATCGACCCCACCCTCACCGCGCTGGCCGCCGGGGTGCATGTGCTGCAGGAGAAGCCCCTCGCGCACACCCTCGAAGAAGGACAGCGCCTGGTGGACGCCCTGAAGAGCGCGGGTCCCGATGCTCCGAAGGTGGGCATCTGCTTCCAGAACCGCTACAACCTCGCCAGTGAGCGCCTGCGCGAGCTGCTCGCCTCCGGTGAGCTCGGCGCGGTGCGCGGGGCCTGGGCCTCGGTGGTGTGGACCCGCAGCGCGGACTACTACCGTGCCAAGCCCTGGCGCGGCACCTGGGCGAATTCCGGCGGTGGCCTGCTGATCAACCAGGCGATCCACACCCTGGACCTGGTGCAGTGGCTGCTGGGCGGCGTGGAGCGCACCGACGGGCATGTCGCGACCCGCAAGTATGGGGACGTGATCGAGGTCGAGGACACCGCGGAGCTGCTGCTGCATCACCCGGGCGGCGTGACCACCTCGTTCTACGCCACCCTCACCGCGCCCCAGCACCGCCCCGTCGAGGTCGAGCTGGACTGCGAGAATGCCTACGTGACGCTGCGCGGCGGCACCGATGGCGGGCTCACCATCCGCTGGGCCGACGGGCGAGTGGACACGATCGGCGAGCGCTCGGTCACCTCCGGCGGCCGCTCTTACTGGGGCGTCTCCCACGAGCTGCTGATCCGGGACTTCTACGAGCACCTCGAGGACCCCGAGCCCTTCTGGATCGGTCCGCAGGAGGCGATGGCCTCGCTGGAGATCCTCAAGGAGGCCTATCGGCTGAGCGGCGTGGGCGCGGGCGCCTGAGCTCTCCGTCCTGAACCCGGTGGCCTGAGCTCTGCGGCGACCGCAGGACCGCAGGCCCCCTGCCTTCCGGGCCCCGTCGACGCACCGACGGGGCCCGGACTGCTCCGCCGGCGCGGCGCTGGTCGACGAGTTCGGGCTTGCAGGACTCCGGGCTCGCGGCCGAGCAGCAGCCCGGGCCGGGGCACCTGTCCATCGCGACGGCGCGGAGGAATCGCTCGCCCTAGCCCTCTGCGACCAGTTCTGTCTCCTCAGCCGCGGGAGAGCTCGACGGAGCGCACCGTTGTATTGCCCTTGGTGTCCACGAAGACCAAGTTGCTCCCCACCCGGTAGTTGGATGCTGCATTGTTCGCAATCCTGAAGGTCTTCATCCGCTCGTCGAAAGTTCCGTCGAGATAGGTCTCAGTCACCGTGATCCTGAGCTCGTTCTCACTGCCCGGCAGACGGGTGACGACGGCGATCATCCCGTTGGCGCCCAGCACCTCGCTGTTGGCGGCAAGGCCCGTGATCTCCGGGGCGACGGGCTCGGCGCTCGGCGCGTCGGCTGCCTGACGTCCTGCCTGCGCTTCGATCGCGATGCGGAGCGTGTCCACCCCTGTCGCGGAGTTCGGCCGCTCACTCCTCGCGGCGCTCCACGATGCCACTGCGCAGCAGGTAGCGCAGCACGTTGCTCGCCGTGCGCTGCATCTCCCCCAGGGTGAGGCCGTCCTCGCGGGCGAAGGAGTCCATGATCGCGTCGTCCCGAGTGGTCCCGAAGTGGACCTTCGCCCCGGGCATCAGCACATCGACCTGCGCCCGCACTCGGTAGGCGCTGTCGCGCAGGGCCGGGAAGTGCGGATCGGGCTCGTTGCGCATCCACCAGTCGGTGACGACATTGCCGTCGTAGCCCCACTCCCCGCGCAGCACCGTGGTGACGAGGTCGTAGTGGTAGTGACCCCACACCCCGTTGATGCGGTTGTACGAGGTCATGAGGTTCTGCGGGGGCGCGACACGGACCAGGATCTCGAAGCCGCGCAGGTAGATCTCCCGCAGGGCACGCTCGGAGACCCGGGAGTCGCTCACGGTGCGCTGGGTCTCCTGATTGTTGGCGGCGAAGTGCTTGGGGCAGGCGGAGACCCCCTGGGACTGCACCCCGGCCACGATCGCACTCGCCATCGCTCCGGTGAGCAGAGGATCCTCCGCGAAGTACTCGAAGTTCCGCCCGCACAGGGGATCGCGGTGGATGTTCATCCCGGGGGCGAGGATCATGTCGGACCCCTTGTCGAGCATCTCCTGACCATGCAGCACCGCCAGCTCGCGCACCGCCTGGACATCCCAGGAGGATGCGAGCGCGGTGCCGCACGGGAGCAGCGCGGCGATCGTCGCCAGCCGCAGCCCGGAGGGCCCGTCGGTCGTGGTCGCGGGCGGAATCCCGCGACTGCGCAGGGCTTCGGTCACCCCGCCCAGCGTTCCGGCGTTCCCGGGAGCCCCCAGGGGGCTGTCCATCACGAGGTCGCCGTAGGCGAGGCTCGTGAGCTCCTCGGGGCTCAGCGTCGCGACGAAGTCCGACAGCTCCGCACGCCCGGCGAGCACATCCTCGAAGCTCACCTCAGAGCTTCCCTCCGCGCCCTCGACGAGGTCGAGCGCAGGCGGGAGCCGGTCCAGGATCCGCTGGGCGAGATCGACGCTTGCGGTGGGCACCGGCTCCCAGCTCACCTGCGCATCGCCGCCCTCCCCGCGGCGCACCACCATCCGGTCGAAGCCGTGGCCGGGCTGGACCGCGGCGACCTCCTCCAGCTGCCGCACCACTCTCAGCTCCCCGACCTGGACCGAGCCGACCAGGGCTGCCTGGCGCACGTCGGTGCCGACGAACACGCGGTACTCCCCCGGCTCGAGCACCCAGGCGCTGCGGTGTCCGGTCGCGCCGGTGTCGTCGTAGCTGGCCAGGTCCTCGAGCTGGACGGTGAGGGGAACGTTCTGGTTCTGGCCGGGCTCGAGCTCGGTAGTACGGGCGAAGGCGGCGAGGGAGCGGGCAGGCTTCGACAGCGCGCCATCCGGGGCCTGGACGTAGAGCTGGACGACCTCGGAGCCGCTGCGCGCTCCGGTGTTGGTGACGGTGGCCTGCACGGACAGTCCGGCGTCGGTGGCTGCGACTCCCGACGCGGCGATCTCGAAGGAGCTGTAGCCGAGCCCGAAGCCGAAGGGGAACAGCACCTTCTCCTGTGCGAAGGTCTCGAAGTAGCGGTAGCCGACGAAGATGTCCTCGACGTACTCGCTCACCTCCGGGTCACCGAAGTTCCCGGCCGAGGGGTAGTCCTCGTAGCGGTGGGCGATGGTGTCGGTCAGGCGTCCGCCGGGCTCGACCACCCCGGTGAGCACGTCGGCCGCGGCGCGCCCGCCCTCCATCCCACCGGACCAGGCCAGCAGCACTGCGGAGAGCGGGAAGTCCTCGACCCAGGAGAGGTCGATGACGTTGCCGGTATCCACCAGCACCACGGTGCGCTCGAAGCTGGTGGTGACCTGGTCCAGCAGCTCTCTCTCCGCGGTCGAGAGGTAGTACGCGCCCGGCTCGAGGACGTTGTCACGGTCCTCGCCGGCTGCCCGGCCGATCACCACCACGGCGCTGTCATTGCGCGCGGCGGAGGCGGCGATGATGCCCGCCGCGAGCTCCGGCTCGGGGAAGGAGCGGGGCCACTGCCCCCAGTCCTGGCCGGGATCTGCGGGATGCTGCGCGGAGAAGGCCTCGTAGAGGGCGGCGAGCTCCTCGTCGACGATGACCTCGCCGCCCTCCCGGAGGGAGTCCAGCAGGTTGGTGACATACGGCGGGTTCACATCGCCGCCGGAGCCGTAGCCCACCGCGATCCAGTCCTTCTGGATGCGGCCGAAGACGGCCACCCGCGAACCCTGTGACAGCGGCAGCACGCCGTCGTTGCGCAGCAGGATGGTGCCGCGGGCGGCAAGGGAGCGGGCTCGGGAGGCCAGCTCGGGGTCGACGCGCTGCTCTGCATCGGGAGCAGCGGCGGTCACGGCGGTGGAGGTCTGCGAGAGCAGGGTGTCGGTCATGGTGCAGGCACTTTCGTCAGCGGCACCGCCAGAAGCGGGCCGCGGGATGGAGCAGGCCGATGACGGGCCAGGGGTGAGGAAGGGCAGGGGCCCCGGGTGATGCAGGGTCAGCCCTTGATCGCCCCCGTGAGCACACCCTTGGTGAAGAACCGCTGCGCGAAGGGATAGACGATGAGGATCGGGATCGTCGCGACCACCACGATCGCCATCTGCACGGTCTGGGCAGGCGGGGCGGGACGGTCCGGGGCCTGGAGATCGCTCATCGCATTGCCCTGGACGACGTACTGGTTCAGCACCAGCTGGATCGGCCACTTCGTGGTGTCGTTGATGTAGAGCAGGGCGTTGAAGAACGAGTTCCAGTAGCCGACGGCATAGAACAGGGCGATCACCGCGAGCACCGCCTTGGACAGCGGCAGCACGATCGAGCCGAAGATCCGGAACTCGCTGGCCCCGTCGATGCGAGCCGACTCGAGCAGCTCGCTGGGCAGCTCCATGAAGAAGTTGCGCATCACGATCATGTTGAAGGCGCTGATCAGCCCCGGCAGGATCAGTGCCCAGTAGCTGTCCAGCAGGCCCAGCTGCTTGATCAGCAGGTAGTTCGGGATGATCCCGGCGCCGAAGAACATCGTGCACAGCACCAGCACCATCGCGCTCTTCGCATAGGGGACATCGCGGGTACGGGTGAGCCCATAGGCGAGCGTCGAGGTGAACAGCAGCGACAGCAGGGTGCCGACGATCGTGATCCCTGCGGTGACCAGCAGGGACCTGGTCACCACGCCGCCGGCGAAGATCGATTCATAGGCCGCACTGGAGAACGACGTCGGGATCAGCTGCCCGGAGGTCACGGAGCCGGCGTCGGCGAAGGAGAACAGGATGACGTACAGGAACGGGTAGAGCATCACCACGGCGATCATCGCGATGGCCGCCACCTTCAGCGCCTGCATCGTGGGCGAGGGGGTCCCCATCCAGGGCGGACGCCCTGGGGATCGGCGGGGGCCCTTCGCGCGGCGGGGCGCGGCGGGCTGGGCGATCTGGTCGATGACGGCCATCAGAAGATTCCTCCGGTTCCGAGGCTCTTCGCGATGCGATTCGCGAAGATGACGAGGACAGTGGCGATGACGCCCTTGAGCAGTCCGGCGGCCGCGGAGAGCCCCCAGTCACCGCCGGCGATGCCGCGGAAGTAGACGAAGGTGTCCAGCACCTGCGCCGCATTCGCGCCGACAGCGGGCTGTTGCAGCAGCAGTTGTTCGAAGCCGACGGTCAGCACGTTGCCCACGGTGAGGATGAGCAGCAGGGAGATGACGGGCACCAGGCCGGGCAGGGTGATGTGCCACATGCGCCGCCAGGAGCCGGCGCCGTCGGTCGCGGCGGACTCGTACAGCTCGGTCGGGATCGCCGAGATCGCGGCGAAGAAGATGATCGTCCCCCAGCCGATGTCCTTCCAGATCACCTGGCTGACCACGAGGATCTTGAACGTCTCGGGGTTGGTCATGATGTTGACGCCGTGGATCCCGATCGCCTCGAAGAGCTGGGCGACCGGGCCCGCACCGCCGAGGATCTTCTGCCAGATCGCGATCACGATCACCCAGGAGATGAAGTGCGGCAGGTAGACGACGGTCTGGATGATCCGCTTGATCCCCTCCCCCAGCAGGGAGTTCAGGAACAGCGCCAGGATGATCGGTGCGGGGAACGCGAAGACGATCTGCAGCAGCGAGATGACCAGGGTGTTGACGACGGCGCGCAGCACTTCGTCGTCGGTGAAGAGGTTCGCGAAGTTCTGCAGTCCCACCCACTCGGACTCGAAGACGCCCCGGAACGCGGAATAGTCCTGGAAGGCGACCACATTGCCCGCGAGCGGGACATAGGCGAACAGCAGGAAGAACAGCACACCGGGCACGATGAACACATACATCTGCCACTCGCGCTTCATCCGCTGCCACCGGGACCGGGACCGAGGGCGCGGTGGCCCCGCAGGTGGCTCGGGGTGCGTGGGACTCTCCTCGGGGACGCTCGCGACCGCCTGCGCGATCGCCGGGGACTCGACGTCCCGTGCTCCGATGCTCATCGAAGGATTCCTTCCTGGGCCGCGCCGGGGGCGCGGGTGGTGGGTGAGGGGCTGGAGATCCCCGGGAGCGCGTCGAGAACGGCCTCGCGCGGGGTGCACCGGGCGACGGGCAGGTTCTCGAGCAGCTGGTCGAAGATCTCCTGGGCGTGCGAGGGCGCGGGTCCCTGCTCGGACGTCCCCCAACCAGCGGCGAAGCGGATGATCTCCTCCCAGCGCTCGGGTGGGGTGATGATCTGCGGCGAGGTGCCGCGGGCGATCTTCTTCCAGGTCCAGAACGTCCAGGGGATGTCGTGCTGCTCGAACAGGCCGAACGCGTCGGAGTACCACTGATCGTCGTTCTCACCGCTCTCCCCCATCCACAGCGGAAGGCCCAGCCGGTCGCGAAGATCGAGATGCTGCTGGATGCTCTGAGTCGTCGGTTCCGACCAGTACTTGTGGAAGTGGACGCAGGAGTTCTCGTCCCAGATCTGATCGATCCCCTCGAAGCGGGTCGCCCAGTTCCAGCCTTCGATGGAGAGCAGATGGTGGGGGTCCGCCTCGCGGATCACCGCGATCACGTCGCGGTAGAACTCCGCCAGCCGCGGCACCAGGGCTGCGTGCTTCTCCGGCAGCGGTTCGTTGAGCAGGTCATAGGCGCTGACGGTGGGCTCATCGGCATAGCGCTGTGCCAGCAGCCGCCACAGGCGCAGCCCCTGCTGGTAGGCGGCGGGGTCGGTGAAGAGCTCGGGCAGGCGACGCGGTGAGTCGTCGATGTTCTCGCCGGTCTGGCCTCCGGGGGCGCCGTGGAGGTCCAGCACGCAGCTGATCCCCGCCGCGCGGCACCAGTCGATCGTGCGATCAACGTGCGCGATGCCCTCGTCGATCAGATCGTGGCCGTCGAACAGCGCGCGGGCATTCAGCGGCAGCCGCACATGGTCGAAACCGGCAGCCGCGATCTGGGTGATGTCCTGCGCCGTGAGGAAGCGCGCTCGATACTTCGCCCAAAACTCCGCGGCGGCGGCGGCCCCGAGCAGCTCGGTGACGAGCTGCTCGATGCGGCGCGGCGAATCGACCGGTCCCTCCAGGTCCCACATATATCCCTCCGGCAGCAGCCAGCCACCCAGCCCCATGCCGCGCCGGAAGGGGAGCGCTCCCTCAGGAGCGACGATGCTCGCCCCCTCGCGCCGGTAATACCTCGACTGCGTCATCCCTGGTCTCCTGTTCCTGGCCATCGAGCGGAGGCGCTAAGGTGCCGAACATGCCCAGCGCCTCCATGGATCCGGCCGATGCCTCCCTCGGCCCCCGAGCTCGTCGCTCTGCGCTGCGCCGCAAGGAGATCCTCGAATCCGCCGCCCGCACCATCGGCCAGCGCGGCTACGCGGGGGCCACGCTGGCGGCGATCGCCGAAGATGTCGGCATCTCCGCCCCGAGCCTCCTGCACCACTTCCGGAACAAGGAATCCCTGCTCACAGAGCTGATCGACTACCGTGACGACGTCTCGCGGGACATCGGGGGAACGTCCTTCGACGCCGGCGGGCAGGCGGCGCTGGACCACCTCGGCGACACCGCCGCCGCCAACACCGCCAACCGCGGGCTGACCCAGCTGTACGCGGTGCTCCTCGGCGAATCGATCACCGAGGGGCATCCCGCGCAGTCCTACTTCCGGGATCGTCTCGCGGGGCTGCGGGTCATGGTGCGCGACGCGATCCTCACCGCCGTCGCGGATCCGACGATCGCCGAGGCCGATGTCCTGGAGACCTCGGCGGCGATCGTGGCTGTGATGGATGGCGTGCAGTACCAGTTCCTGCTCGACCCCGGCGCCGTGGATATGACCGCGGTGACCCGTCGCACCATCCGGGCCCTGCTCGCCGACCTCAGGAGCGGCTCCGCGATGGGCGATGAGCACTGACATCGCTCAGGACGCCTCGTCGAGCGCTGCGGTGTACTCGTCGCAGAGGGTCTGCCCGCCGCCGCTGAGCCATGCCTCGCGGTAGGCCGCCAGCTCGCTGAGCGGGCGCCGACCGGTGATGAAGCCGTTGCGATAGTCCTCGTTCAGAGAATCCAGCTTCGCGTTGAGGGTCGCGGCGCTGGGTGCGATGGTCCCGGCCACCGGGTTCGGGACGGTCGCCGAGACGAGCTGCTCCATCGTGGTGCGGAAGTTGTCGACGTAGTCGGTGAGGGTGGCGCCGATCGAGAAGATCGGCGAGTTGAAGGCGCCCAGCCACTGCAGCGCCGCCCGGTCCGCGTCGGCCTGCTCGTCCTCGAGCCCGACGACCTCGTGGTCCGGTCCGAACTCATAGTTCACGCCCTCGGTGCCGGAGCCGATGAACAGGGCCTCCTGGGAGCCGAAGGGGGCACGCCAGTAGTTGATCACGCCCAGCAGGGCGTGCAGGCGGGCCTCGTCCTCGGCGGCTTCGGCGGAGATCGCGACGATGCCCCAGTAGCCGTCGTCGCGCTGGATGACGATGTCCCCGCCATCGAAGGCCGGCGGCACGAAGAACTCGGGCTCGGCCTCCGGGGTGGAGTCGACGACCTGGCCGATGATCGGGTTCCCGAAGAAGCCGTTGAAGGAGTCGATGGTCAGGGCGATCTGCCCGGTGGTGAATAGATCCGGCAGTTCGCCGCCGATCCCGTCGGGGTGGATGACCCCGGCATCCCACAGCTGCTTCTCGAACTCCATGACCTGCTCGAAGGCATCGGTCATCAGCACATTGGTGACCTTGCCGGCGTCATCGAGCTGCCAGGTGGTGCCCGCGCGGAACATCCACTCGAACATGGCCTGCTCGTTGCCGCCGATCGTGGACATGCCCCAGATCTGCTTGCCGTGCGCGGTGCCGAGGCCGGCGATATCGGTCATCACCTGCAGCCACTCCTCCGCCGTGGACCCCATGGAGTCGTGACCCGCCAGACGCATCAGGTCGGCGCGAACGAGCGGGAAGTTGGTGAGGAAGGGGTTCTCGTTCGGGACGCCGTAGATGTGGCCGTTCTTCGCGGAGACCTGCCAGGCGTTGGTGGAGACGTTGGCCAGGTTCGGCCACTTGAGGATGTTGTCCCCGGAGAGCACCTCGGAGAGGTCCGCGAAGGCTCCATCGGCGAGCGCGCGCTGGCCGATCGCATCGGTGTCCTGCACGAAGGACAGATCCGGCACCGAGCCCGAGGCGATGGTGGTGGAGAACTTGTCGTTGTATCCGTCGGCCGCGGTGAGCGTGGGGGTGAAGGTGACGTTCAGCCGCTCCTCCAGGGCCTGCCAGTACTCGTTCTGCTCGCGAGGGCGCGGCGGTGCGCCCCAGAGGACCTGGAAGGTGGTGACCTCGTCGCCGGTGCCCGGCGCTTCGTCGACGGAGGTGAAGTACTCCTTCAGGGGCGAGGTGAAGATCATCGGCATGCCTTCCACCTCGGAGGCGATGCCGCCCTCCGGGACCGGAGGCTCGACGTGGGTGGGCAGCGTGAGCGCCTGTTCCTCGAAGCCGCCGGAGCCGGATCCTCCTCCGGAGGAGCTGCCGCAGGCGGCGAGCCCGCTGACGGCGAGGGCGGTCGCGCCGAGTCCGAAGACGGCACGGCGGGAGGGGCGGAACGGGCGAGGCGAAACGTTGGTCATGACGCTCTCCTTTGAGGTCGACAGGAACGGGATCAGCCAAACACCTAACGAACGTTAGGCGTTCATGTCGAGGAGCGTACAGGGACGCCGCAGGCTTGTCTGTGACTCCGGTCGTCACGATCGGGTAACGGCTTCCGACGGAATCTCGCGCGCGCGAGCAGGTCTTTGATCACACCCTTGACCTGGTGTTCTGTACAGACTCGGGGGCTGGCGGCCTGCCCGCCGAGCACGCTAGCGTCGGCGCCGTTCCATCCCGGCCACCCGTTAGAGGGCGTTCTCCTCCCTCCCGCGGCGCCGGGTCGCACAGCACCGACCACCGCAGAGCAGCGGTGGCGATCGCTCCGGAAAGGGCACCCCATGACCACTCGTCATCCCCGTCGCACCCTGCTGGCCACCCTCGGTCTCGCCGCCGGGGCAGGTGTCCTCGCACCTGCCGCCGCGGGGGCCGACGGGCCGCCCGATCGATCAGATCCGCGGGGCCGCTCCGTCGGCGCCCTCTCTCGCGGTCAGGACCGGGCGCCGGGGCGGAGGGGCATGCTCGCGCAGCAGCACCGCGTGGACCGCACCGGCGGGGTGGTGGCGACCCACGGCGAGCGCGAGATCGTCTGGGAGCAGGTCGCCACCACCGCCCAGACCAGCTCGGCAGTGATCGACGTGGACCCTGAGGATCCCGGCCATCCCTTCGAAGGCTTCGGGCCGGCGCTGACCCATTCCGCGGCCTGGCTGCTGCTGCGGATGCCACGCCCCCGCCGCCTGGAACTGCTCCGGGGGATGTTCTCCCCCACCGGTCCGCTGCGCCTCACCGCCCTGCGGATTCCGCTCGGGACCAGCGACTTCGCCCCTGACGCTGGAGCCTCGACCTACTACACCTTCGCCGACGAGCAGGGCCCGGCGGATGATCCGCTGGCGCATTTCGACATCAGCCGTGACGAGGAGACGATCCTGCCGGTGCTGCGGGATATCGTCGAGATCGCGGGGACCCTGAGCGTGGTCATCTCGCCGTGGTCCGCTCCCGCGTGGATGAAGACCAGCGGTTCACTCATCGGTGGCCATCTGCTCGACGATGGGGCGACCCGGCAGACCTGGGCGAACTACCTCGCCCGCTCCCTGCAGGCCTACGAGCAGGCCGTCCCTGGCCTCACCGTCAGCGCGGTCACGGTGCAGAACGAGCCGCTCCACGAGACAGCGCAGTACCCCTGCATGGGAATGACGGCGGAGGTGCAGGCCGAGGTGATCGGCCAGCTGCTCGGAGAGCTCGACCAGCGCGGCTCGTCGGCGGCGGTGCTGTCCTACGACCACAACTGGGACCGGGTGGACTACCCGATGGCGGTGCTCGACGAGCTCCGCGCCACCGGACTCGACGATCCCGGACGGGTGGGCGCGGCGTTCCATGCGTACGCCGGAACTGCCGACGCGGTGGACCCGCTGCACGAGGCGCATCCGGAGGCTCCGCTGTGGTTCACCGAGCAGAGCGGCACCCAGGATCCCGCGAAACCCTATGAGGGCGACTTCGCCGACGGGATCTGGTGGATGTCCAACCAGCTCTTCCTGCCTGCGCTGCGTCATCACCACCGCGGCGTGATCCTCTTCAACCTCGTGCTCGACCAGGACGGCGGACCGGGACCGGCGACCTTCACCAACGGCACCGGCCTGTTCCAGATCGAGGAATCCACCGGTGAGCTGATCCCGAATGCGGAGCTGTACGTGATGGCCCACCACAGCCGGTTCCTCCCTCCGGGCACCCCGACCGTCGCCTCCACCGCCCCGCTGGGCCTGCCGAACGTCGCGGCACGGCGGGCCGACGGCTCCCTCGTGGTGGTCCTGCACAACGACGCTCCGGCGCGGGCCGTCACGGTCCGTGCCGGCGACCGGGTGCTCACGGCCGAGCTGCCGGGCTGGACACTCGCCACTTTCGTGCTGACCGAGCACCAGCGGGTGCGCGGCGGGCGGTGAACCCTCGACGGTGCGCGGCCAGGCGGTGAACGGGCGTGCGGCGAGCAGTGCCCGGCACTACTCTCACCCCATGGCAGAGCATCCCGCGACCGGCGGGCACCGGACACACCGCTCGGGCGGATATGCCCTGGCCTTCGGTCTGCTCGCCATCGCGTGCGCGCTGATCCCGGTGATCGGTGACCTGGTCGCCGTGCCCATCGCGGTCGTCGCGGTCGTCTGCGGCGTCGTCGGCGTCGGCCACCACGACGCCGGCCGGGCCCCGCGGATGCTCCCCGCACTCGCGGGTGCCATCCTGGGCGCCGTGGCGCTGCTGCTCGTAGTGGTGGGACTCATCGCGACGAGTCCGCTGGGCTGATCCTCGTCCGGGACGCCGGCGCTCTCGTTCTTCGCAGTGCCGGACGAGCTGGTGGTGTGGCTGGTCGAGCAGGGCGCCGACATCAACCAGCCCGACGCGTACGGCGAGACCCCTCTGCATCATCACGCGGGCTCCTGGCGCGGCAACCCGACGCTGATCCTGCAGCTCGGCGCCGACCTCCATGCCCGCGACGCCAGCGGACAGACGGCCCTGTTCGGGGCCATGATGCATCCCGGGCACGTGCGCACCCTCCTCGAGGCGGGCATCGACGTCAACGCCCTGGATCAGGAGGGCGAGACCGCCCTCGAAGCTCGCCTGCGGCGCACGAGCACCCACGAGATCACCGAGGTCACCGAGTCCGTGCAGCTGCTCCTCGCAACTGGGGCGCAGATCCCCGAGGGGATCGGCGAGGAGGTGCGCGCCCTCAGCGAGGACTTCGAGCGGATCCGCGAAGATTATGCCCCCGAGTCCGTCGAGGAGACGGGCGCCGCCGTCCAGGAGCTGTGCCGGCTCTTCGGGGTCGTGCCGGCCGCGGAGGTCGTGCGCCACGACGGCACCTCCCCCATCGACACCCGCGCGGACTCCCCCGTCGAGCAGTTCTCCGAGCTCTGGGATCTGCTGGTTCCCGGCATGGGACCGGCCGACACCGTGCAGGGCGAAGCCGTGCGCATCGTCGGCCGCGTGACCGCCGAGATCCATGGCACCGGCGGCGCGAACTGGGATACGGAGTTCGCGCGCATGATCACTGCGCTGCCCGCGCTGCTGAGTGCCCATACCGCCTCCGCAGCACAGTCCACCGCAGCAACGGCCACCACCGCAGACGCCTCCGGGACCTCGCCCGAGCTCGCGGCTGCCGAGCTGGCAGAGCTGGCCCGTGCGATGCGCAGCGGCGCGGCCGACGACATCGAGCTCGCGCGGCTACGAGACCTCGTCGTCGCCTGGGTGGCTCGGCACCCGGCACCGATCACCCTGCCGCCGCAGTCCTACCGCAGATAGCAGTCTCCTCGCAGGCAGCGGTCACCGCGGGTGCGCGTGGAGCAATGCTCAAGGAATCGTGCTCGAGGAAGGGTGCGCGACGAGGGGTGCCGCGTGTCCGTCAGCCCCAGCTCTCGGTGCGGTCCTTCAGCTCGCGGTACGCGCCCAGCACCTCAGGCGTGGGCTCGGCGCCGACGGTGCGGGACCCGCTGAGCCTCCAGGTCGGCGCTTCGCCAGCGCCGGAGAGCGCCCAGGCGGCCTGGCGAGCCGCACCGAGGGCGACGTACTCCCCCTCGGGGGCGATCGTCACCTCGCGGCCGAAAATCGCAGGAGCCAGCTGCTGGACGGCCTGGCTGCGGGCAGCGCCGCCGATCAGGGTGATGCGGGCGGCGGCGGTGCCGGTGCGGTCCTCGAGCGCAGCGATCCCGTCGGCCAGCGAGCACAGCAGTCCCTCGACATAGGCGCGAGCCACGTCCTCCCGGGTCGTCGCCGTGCTCATCCCGGTGAGGGTGGCGCGGGCGGTGGGACGGTTCGGGGTGCGCTCACCGTCGAAGTAGGGCAGCAGGGTCACCCCGTTCGCGCCGGGCACGGAGGCCAGCGCCAGGCGGGAGAGCTCCTCGTGCTCCACCCCGAGCAGCGCCCGGGCGGCCTCGAGGATGCGGGAGGCGTTGATGGTGGTGGTCATCGGCAGGAAGTTGCCGGTGGCGTCCGCGAAGCCGGTGACGGTGCCGCTCGCATCGCCGGGCCGGGTGGGGCTGACCATCGCGCAGACGCCGGAGGTGCCGATCGAGACGGAGACGTCGCCAGGGCCCTGCGAGAGGCCGAGCGCGGCACCCATGTTGTCGCCGGTGCCGGCGGCGATCACGGCGCCGCGGGCGGTGCGGGCCATGACCTCCTGGGGGGCGCCGGGCAGGCGGGGCAGCGCGAGTGCGGTGCCCAGCGCCCGCTCGGCCAGCTCGGGCGCCCAGGCCTCGGTGCGGGTGGAGTAGTAGCCGGTGCCGGAGGCGTCGCCGCGGTCGGTGAAGGGCGCGGCGCCCTGCTCGGCGAGATGGAGGGAGACGTAGTCATGCGGGAGCAGCACGCTGGCGGCGCGCTTCGCGTTCTCCGGTTCGTGGTCCCGCACCCAGCGCAGCTTGGAGGCGGTGAAGGAGGCGACCATCAGGCTGCCGATCTCCTCGACAGAGGCCTCCGGCCCGCCCATCTCCTCGATCAGGGTCTGGGCCTCGGGCGCGGAGCGGGTGTCGTTCCACAGCAGCGCATCGCGCACCACCTCGCCCTGTGCGTCCAGGAGCACCATGCCGTGCTGCTGGCCGCCGACGGATACCGCGTCGGCACGCTCCAGCAGCGGGCCGGCGGCCTCGTCGACCGCCGCGAGCCAGGCGCGGGGATCGACCTCGGTGCCCTCGGGGTGGGCGGCGCGGCGCTGCTCGAGGACCTCACCGGAGTCCGCATCGACGAGGAGGGCCTTGGTGGCCTGGGTGGAGGAGTCGATGCCGAGGACCAGGGGTGCCATCAGAGGGCCTTTCCGTCGTGAGTGCTGGAGCGGAGCGTGCTGGAGCAGATGAGTGCTGAACACATGGGTGCTGAACAAGCAGTGCAGCAGTGAAGTGGCGCTGGGGCGAGGATATGCCCCGCAGCGGAGGCGCGAGCCGGGTGCAGCGCGAGCCGGGCGCGAGCCGGGCGCAGCGCGAGCTGCTCCCGACGATTGTGCGCTGAGGACCTATATCGGTGTCCCGTATAGGTCCTCAGCGCACAATCCCGCGGCGGTCACACAACGGGCACGCGATCACGCAGAACTCACGGGAGCTCGGAAGCTCGAGCGAGCCGGGTGAGGCAAGCGAGTCGGGCGGGTCGAGTGAGTCGGATCAGGCGCGGAAGCCGAGCAGGTGCTGCATGGCGAGCTGCTGCAGGCGCACGAAGCCGAAGTTGCGCTCGCCGGCCTTGTCCGCGTCGAAGTCCTCGAACGTGGAGCGGTCCGCGAGCAGGTCCGCGAGGGACTCGCCCTCGGCGAGGGTCGGCTCTGCGAGCTCCTCGATGCCGGAGTACTTCAGCGCCTCCTGGACCTCGGAGTCCTGACGGAACGCGAGAGCGCGCTCCTTCAGCATCAGGTACATCTCCATGTTCGCCGCGGCGGAGTCGTACTGACCCTGCTCGTGCTCGGTGCGCGAGGGCTTGAAGTCGAAGTGACGGGCACCCTCGTAGGCGCCGGGCTTCGACGGGAAGCCGTTCTCGAGCAGGTCGACGGTGAAGAACGCGGAGATCAGGTCGCCGTGGCCGAACACGAGGTCCTGGTCGTACATCGGGCCGTGCTGGCCGTTGAGGTCGATGTGGAAGAGCTTCTCGCTCCACAGCGCCTGGGCGAGACCGTGGGTGTAGTTCAGGGTCGCCATCTGCTCGTGGCCGGTCTCGGGGTTGATGCCCACGATGTCGCCGTGCTCGAGCTGCTCGATGAAGGCCAGAGCGTGGCCCACGGTGGGCAGGAAGATGTTGCCGCGGGGCTCGTTGGGCTTGGGCTCGAGGCCGATGCGCAGGTCGTAGCCCTTGTCCTTGATGTAGCCGGCCACGGTGTCCAGGCCCTCGCGGTAGCGCTCGAGCGCGGCGAAGAGGTCCTTGGAGCCGTCGTACTCCGAACCCTCACGGCCGCCCCACATCACGAAGGTGCTCGCACCGAGCTCGGCGGCGAGGTCCACGTTCGCGAGGACCTTGCGCAGGCCGAAGCGGCGCACGTCGCGGTCGTTGGAGGTGAAGGCGCCGTCCTTGAAGACGGGGTGGGCGAAGGTGTCGGTGGTGACCATCTCGATCACGAGGCCGGTCTCGTCGGTGACGGACTTCAGCTGGTCGATGATCGTCTGGCGCTCGGCGGGGGTCGCGTCGAAGGGGACCACGTCGTTGTCGTGGAAGGTGAAGCCCCAGGCGCCGAGCTCGGAGAGCTTGCGGATGTGGGCGCTCAGCTCGAGCGGCGGGCGGGTGGCGGAACCGAACTGGTCACGGGCCTCCCAGCCGGTGGTCCACAGACCGAAGGAGAACTTGTCGTCGCGAGTGGGGGTGGGGGCGGCCATGGAAGGCTCCTTCGTCGTTGCGTATGGCGTGCTCTCGGCGGGCTGTCATCGCCGCGCCGCTGTTAGTAAGTTACAGTAACTAACGCAGTCGTGCCAAGCTGTTCCCAGATATTCCGGGTCAGCATGCCGCCGCTGCCCGCATCGGAGCCGGCGAAAGGGGCACAGGTGCAGTCCACCCATCTGCGTGAGCACAACCTGTCCATCATCCTCAGCACGCTGGCCACAGCCGCCTCGACCGCCTCCCCGCTCTCCCGCGCCGGGCTCGCCAAGCACACCCGGCTCACCAAGCCGACCGTCTCCAAGCTGGTCGAGGAGCTGGTGGGCGCGGGGCTGGCCGAAGAGGGCACACCCATCTCCGCCGGGGCCGGGCGGCCGATGGTGCCACTGACCCCCGCCCGCGGCACGCTGCTGGCGATCGGGCTCGAGATCGCCGCCGATCACGTCGCCTGCCTCGGCATCGACCTGGCCGGCGAGGTGCTGAGCCATCGGATCGAGTACCGGAAGGTCACCGCGACCTCCGCCGAGGAGTCGATCGACCTCGCCGCCGAGCTGGTGGGCAAGGTGCGCGCCGACGCCGGCGACCTGCCGGTGGTCGAAGTGGTCGTCGCCGTCCCCGGCCGCATCGCCCCGGACGACGGACGGGTGCTCTCCGCCCCGAACCTGGACTGGACCGAGGTGCCGCTCGTGGGGCGGCTGATCGCCCATCCGGAGCTCGCAGGCCTCTCGGTGCGCGCCCAGAACGACAACCGCCTCTCCGTGCTCACCGAGATCGATCATCGTCCCGACGAATCCTTCATCTACCTGCGCGGTTCCACCGGCATCGGCGGTGCGGTGGTGCTCGACGGAGCCCTCATGACCGGCGCGCACGGCTGGGCCGGCGAGTTCGGGCACACGGTGATCGAGCCGGGTGGCGCGACCTGCCGCTGCGGCCGCCAGGGTTGCCTGGAGGCGTACGTCTCGTATCACGCACTGCGGGAGCGGGCGGGGCTCAGCGACGACATCCTCATCGAAGACCTGGTCGATGCGCTCGCCCTGACTCGGGACCGTGCCGAGGTGATCGGCATGATCGGGCGCTCGCTGGGCCTGGCGATCGCCAATGCCCTGAACGTGCTGGACCTGACCACCGTGGTGCTCTCGGGATACCTGGCGCCGATCGCCGACGAGCTCGAGCCGGTGATCCGCGAGACCGTGGAACGCCACGCTCTGGCGGTCGAGGCCGGCCCGGTGCTGATCGCGCGCTCGGACGGCCAGGTCGACCCGGCCCTGCATGGCGCAGCACGCGCGGCCCTGCAGCCGGTGTTCAACGCCCCCGGGGCGTGGATCGCCCGCGCGCACCACATCACGGCCTGACATCACGGCCTGAGCCGCAGCCACCGCCACCCCCACCCCACCGGCACAGCCGTAGCCGCGACGGAGCGGCCGACGGGCCCGGCGCCACCCGCCCCGCCGGGCGGAGCGAAACTCCGCGATCCCACCGCACGTCTCGGCGGCCCGGCAGGCCGCCGTTTGGTGACTTCACCACCAGAAACATGACATTCCCGCCTGCGCAACTTTTCGATGACTTTTCAGAATCTAAGCATCGGCTCTATCGTGGCGCAATGTCCACTGTGACCTGCGGGGGCGCTCGGGAGCGCACAAGGTTTCACGTTCTCTGCAATGCCCTTGACCGCCCGTCGGCCGCTCCCTACTCTGGTGACGGACAACCCGTGGGGTATAAGTTTTCGAGAAACTTTTCATTCCATGGGAAGGGACGAATCGCGGCAGGGACGCTGCGACCAGTCCCTTCCCGACGGGCTGCGCCGCCGCCAGCTCACAGCTGAACCTGCGGCAACGGATGCTCGGCCGCGCACGATGCTCCACGAATCCGCTCTCTCATCTCGCCCCAGGAGTTCCCGATGATCACCCCCCGCTCACCGCTCACCAGCCGCCGCACCTTCGTGGGCCTGACCGCCGCGACCCTCGGCGCGCTCACCCTCGCCTCCTGCGGAGGCTCCGAAGAGGCCGAGGTCGACGCCGCCTCCCAGAACGTCGGCGCGATGGAGACCTTCGAAGCCGATCAGCAGTTCAAGGCCACCGAGCCGATCACCGTCTCGATCCTGTGGACGGACTGGCCCGAACAGCCCGTCAAGGAGACCTGGCAGGTCTTCGACCGCATCAAGGAGCTGACCAATGTCCAGCTCGAGCTCACCCACGTCCCCTTCAGCGACTCCGTCGAGAAGCGCAGCCTGCTGATCAGCGCGGGTGATGCGCCCACGATCATCCCCCTGATCTACCGCGGCGACGAGACCCCCTTCGTCTCCTCCGGCGCGATCCTGCCGATGAGCGACTTCGTCGAGCACATGCCCAACTTCCGCAAGTACGTGGAGGAGTGGGACCAGGCCGAGATGGTCGAGAACCTCAAGCAGGCGGACGGGAAGTACTACATGCTTCCGGGCCTGCAGGAGGTCTGGGTGCCGTCGTTCTCCCTGATCATCCGTACGGACGTCTGGGAGGAGATCGGGATCGGGATCCCCTCGACCTGGGATGAGGTCCACGAGGGGCTGCAGGCCATCAAGGAGAAGTACCCTGACTCGCTCCCGCTGGCCGACGGCTTCGAGGGACAGTCCCTGATCAACTACGGCGGCTACTCCTTCGGCACCCGCGCCGGCTGGGGCTTCGGGGACGGGACGATCGGCGGGCAGGACGGCGAGCCGCTCCGCTACGCGGCGACCACCGAGGAGTACAAGGCGATGGTCGAGTACTACCGCGCCCTCGTCGCGGAAGGTCTGCTGGATCCCGAGACGCTCACCGCCGCGAACGACGGCAGCGGTGCCGGCGGGGTCGCGGAGAAGTTCGCCAAGGAGGTCTGCTTCGCCGCCTCCGGCTCCTCCGGCACGGCCATCGAGTTCGCGCAGGCCCTTGACGAGACCGTCGGCGAGGGAAACTACGACCTCCGGCTCATCCCGCCGCCTGCCGGGCCGGGTGGGAACATCATGGGCCCGCGCAACTTCTGGCACGGCTTCATGCTCAACTCCGAGATCGCCGAGTCCGCGAACTTCTTGGCGATCCTCCAGTTCCTGGACTGGCTGTACTTCAACCCGGAGGCGCGCGAGATGCAGCGCTGGGGCATCGAGGGCGAGACCTACACCAAGGCCGAGGACGGCACCATCAAGCTGATGGAGGGCTACTCCCTGGATTCCTTCGACCTGAACGTCGGCGCCGGGACGGATCTGCTCAAGGACCTGGGCTTCTCCACCTTCCTGGCCGAGGCCACCGAGTCGCGGGCGCTCAAGGAGTCCTACAACTCCGCGGAGTACACCGAGTACATCGACGGCGTGACCGAGAATCTCGAATCGATGCCGCCGTGGGCTCCGGCACCGCTCGAGGAGGCGGAGCTCGAGCAGGCGTCCCTGATGGCGACTCCGCTGAAGGACGCCGTGGACACCGCCACGCTGCAGTTCATCCTCGGCGAGCGCGACATGGGCGAATGGGATGCCTTCGCCGCAGAGCTCGAGGCTTCCGGTCTGCAGAACTACATGGACCTGATCAACGGCGCCCGCGAGCGGTTCCTCGAAGGCTCCTGAGCCGGCACCGGGACGGCGCCAGCACCTGAGCCGCCGCCGGCACCTGAGCCGACGCCGCAGCCGGAGCCAGAGCCGGCGTTCGCGGCATCAGGGCCGGCGTGCTCCGGAGGTCAGGGACCCTGCTCCCCCTCCGGAGCCGCCGACTCCCGCGGAGCCGTCGACTCCCGCTGGATGAGCATGGTCTCGAGCTTGAAGGGATGGGCGAAGAGACCCGGGTCCGAGGACAGCGCCAGCAGGCGCTCGATCGCGACCTGACCCATCGAGAACAGCGGCTGGCGCACCGCGGTGAGCTGCGGGTGCGTCCACTGCGCGATCATCGTGTCGTCGAAGCTGATCACGCTGAGCTGCTCGGGGACCTCGACTCCGAGCTGGCGCGCGGCGCGCAGGGCACCCACCGCCAGGGTGTCCGCGACGGCGAAGATCGCGGTGGGCGGTTCGGGCAGCTGCAGCAGGCGCTCGGCGCCGCGCTGGCCGTCCTCGTAGGAGAAGTTCCCGTGCTCGATGAGCTCCCGCTCCCACTTCACTCCGGCCGCACCGAGCGCGGAGTGGTAGCCCTGGAGCCGCTGGCGCGCCGGGATCGAATCCTCCGGGCCGGCGAGCACACCGATCCGGCGATGCCCTTGGTCCACCAGGTGCTGGACGGCGGTGGTGCCTCCCTCCCAGTTGGTGGCCGAGATGGTGACGATCCCCTTGACGTCGGGGTCGATGGAGACGGGGTCGATCGCGATCAGCGGCAGCGAGAGGTCTTTGCTCCAGCGGGCATGGCGGACCCCGATCGGGGTGGTCACCAGGACCACTCCCTCGACGCCGCGGGAGGCGACCTCGGCCATCCAGGCGCGCGAGAGGCCGGCGGAGGTCTGATCGCCGCTGACGACGATGAGATCCACATCGGCGCGGTGCGCCGCCTGCTCCGCGCCCTCGAGCACCTGCAGCGAGTAGGGGCTGGTGAGGGTGTCGAAGTGGATCAGCGCCGAGCGTCGCTTGTCCCCTTCGCGGCGCTTGGGCTGGTAGCCGAGCTCCCGCGCGGCCTCGGCCACGATCTCTCGGGTGCGGTCGCGCACGTCGGCGCGACCGTTCATCACCTTCGAGGCGGTCGCCAGCGACACCCCGGCCTTCTCCGCCACCTCTTTCAAGGTGACCCGTCCGGTCCGCGTCTCGCTCTGTGCCATGACTTCACCTCTCCCGTGCCCGGGGCGCTCCGCCCTTGGAGCGCCGCCTCGCACCTTACCTGCGCGAACGAACCTTGACCGGCCAGCACGCGAACTCTAACCCTGCCCTACCTTAACTTTCAGTTCATTGTTTCGCCAGTTTTCGCTGGCGTCACCACGCGGGGAGCGGTCGTCGTCGATCACCCCACGGACTCGTTGGAGGCATCTCCATGGCCCTGTTCGACATGCCCCTCGATGCCCTGCGGGAGTATCGCCCCACGCTCGAGGAGCCGGCGGATCTCGAGGACTTCTGGGACCAGACCCTCACCCAGGCCCGTACGGCCTCGGCCCCGATCCTCGCCCAGGAGCGGGTCGAGAACGGGCTCACCCTGGTCGACACCTGGGACGTCACCCTCGCGGGGCACGGCGGCGCACCGGTGCGCGCCTGGTACAACCGGCCCGCCGGCACCGACGGGGATCTCCCGGTGATCGTCGAGTATCTGGGGTACGGGGGCGGACGCGGCGAGCCTCTCGAGCGCCTGGCCTGGGCCGCCGCGGGGTACGGGCATCTGCTGATGGACTCCCGCGGGCAGGGCTCGGGCTGGGGCGCGGGCGGGCATACCGCGGACCCGGCTGGTTCGGGTCCGGCCGCCCCCGGGGTGATGACCCGCGGCATCGAGTCCCCGCACACCTCCTATCTCACCCGCCTGCTGACCGACGCCGCCCGCGCCGTGGATGCCGCCCGCGCCCTGCCCGGCGCGGACGGCCGGGTGGTCGTCACCGGGAGCAGCCAGGGCGGCGGCCTCGCTCTCGGCGCCGCCGGGCTGGTCCCCGACGTCGACGCGCTGATGACCAACGTCCCCTTCCTCACCCATATGCGTCGCGCCACCGAGATCACCGATGCCGACCCGTACCAGGAGATCGTGCGCTACCTGGCGGTCCATCGAGGTCTCGAGGAGCAGACCTTCCGGACCCTGGCCTACGTCGACGCCCTGCACCTGGGCCGCCGTGCGACTGCGCCCGCGATGTTCTCGGTGGCGCTGCGCGACGTCATCTGCCCGCCCTCGACCGTGTTCGCCGCCTACAACCTCTATGGCAGTGCTACCGGGAAAGAGCCGGAGCGCGAGATCGTCGTCTACCCCTTCAACAACCATGAGGGCGGCGGTCCCGCTCAGCAGCGACGCCAGCTCGACTGGCTGCGCGAGAACCTGTGACCGTCGCGCCGGCCGGCCCCATCGGCCGCGGATGCTCCGCGGGGCAGCACCGGCCCCGCAGCCTCAGCGCCGCAGGACCGGCCCCGCGCTCTCGGGGCGCCGCAGCGCCGCAGGACCGGCCCCGCGCTCTCAGCGCCGCAGTGCCGGGTGTCCCGCCCGGCCGCTCGCCTCGGCGAGCGCGTCCTGCACGGCGTAGTAGGCGGGCTTGCGGGAGTAGTCGTCCCACAGCACGGTCGCCGCGCCCTCACCGGGGAAGGTGCCCGGCACCCATGAATAGCGATCCAGCACGCCCCACAGGGTCAGCGACGAGCAGCCCTCCACGGACAGCGCCGCTTCGGTCACCCGGCGGTAGTACTCGGCCTGCTGCGCGAGCTGGGCCTCCGTCGGCTCCTCGCCGTCGGGCAGGTCCATGCGCACATCGAGCTCGGTGATGGCCGTCTGCAGGCCCAGATCGGCGAAGCGCTGGAGGTTGTCGGCGAGATCGCCCGGGAAGCCGTAGCGGATCGACAGGTGCCCCTGGGTGGAGAAGCCGTGGACCGGGACCCCGTCGGCCAGCAGCTCTTGGATGAGCGCGTAGTAGGCGTCGCTCTTGGGGTTGATGCCGTCGACGTTGTAGTCGTTGAAGAACAGCAGGGCATCCGGGTCCGCGGCGTGGGCCCAGCGGAAGCAGTCGGCGATGATCTCCGTGCCCAGCTCGCGGATCCAGATGTTGCCCTCGGTGCGCAGGATGGCGCTGTCGTCGAAGATCTCGTTGACGACGTCCCACTGCTGCATGCGCCCGGCGTAGCGGCCGACCACCGTCTCGATGTGCTCCTTGAGGATCGCCCGGAGCTCCTCGGGCGAGAAGCCGCCCTCCGTCAGCCAGGCGGGGTTCTGGTTGTGCCACATCAGGGTGTGACCGCGCACGACCTGGCCGTTGGCCTCCGCGAACTCCATGATCGCGTCCGAGTCGACGAAGTTGTACTCGTCCCGGGCGGGGCGCATGTGGTCCCACTTCATCTGGTTCTCGGCCGAGAGCGAGGTGAACTCTGCCGCCAGCAGCTCGCGGTAGGGCTCGTCGGCGGTGAACGGATCGGGATAGGGCTGGCTCGTGTGGTGACCGCCGCCGGCGACGGCGCAGCCGATCTTCAGGGTGCTTCCGGCGGCGAAGGCGAGGTTGTCCTTCTTCGCGAGGCCCGGGGGCTTGGCCTGCCCGTTCCCGGGAACCCCGCCCGGGGCGGCGGCGGCGGGTGCGGCGACCGCGAGCGTGGTCGCGACAGCTCCGGCGGTGAGGATCTGGCGGCGTTTCATGGTGTCTCCTTCGACGTCATCATCGGGGGAACTGCGACTGCTCGTGCAGGCGCCCCGCCGGCCGCGGACGGCAGACGGGGCGCGAGGGTTCAGCCCTTGACAGAGCCGAGCATGATGCCCGAGACGAAGTACCGCTGCACGAAGGGGTACACGCAAAGGATCGGGATCAGGATCAGGATCATCGTCACCGACTGGATGTTGGCGTTGATGGCATCGACGCTGCCGCCCGAGGCCGCGGCCCCCTCCGACGCTGCGGTGGAGGCCCCGGCTATCAGGTTCCTCAGGAACAGGGTCACGGGGAACAGGTCCGTCTTGTCCAGGTACAGGAAGGCGGCGAACCAGTCGTTCCAGTACTGCACCGAGTAGAACAGCACCATCGTGGCGATCACCGCCTTGGACAGCGGCAGCACGATCCGGAAGAAGATCCCGAACCAGCTCAGGCCGTCGATATGCGCGGCCTCCTCGAGCTCCGTGGGCAGGTTCTCGAAGAACGCCTTCATCACCAGAAGGTTGAAGACCGACAGCGCCGGCGGAAGGATCACCGCCCACATCGTGTTCTTCATCCCCAGCGAGGAGATGAGCACGTAGTTCGGGACGATGCCGCCGTTGAAGAACATCGTGAACACGGCGATGCCGATCAGCAGGCCGCGCCCCTTGAGGTGCTTCTTCGAGAGCACATAGGCGTAGGAGGTGGTCAGCACCATGGCGATGGTCGTGCCGATCACGGTGTAGACCACGGTGTTGCCGTAGGCGCGCCAGAAGTTGTCGTTGTTGGCGACCACCTTGTAGGTGTCGAGGTTGAAGCCGACAGGGAAGAGGTTGACCTTGCCCGCGTTGATCGCACCCGCTGAGCTGAACGACTGGGCCAGCAGCATGACGAACGGGTACAGCATGAGCGCGCACATGAGGACCAGCACCGTCATGTTCACGACCGTGAAGACCTTGTAGGACGTGGAGTCCTTAATCCGGGAGGTCCGGGGGGCGACTGCGCTCTTGGAATTCTTGCGCGGCGCATCCGGGGCCATTGCTTCGATCACCACAGGCTCGTCCCCACCAATCGCTTCGAGATGTAGTTGGCGGACATGACCATCACGAAACCGATGATCGCCTGGAACAGGCCGATGGCCGCCGCATAGCTGAGGTTGTTCGACACCAGACCCACGCGGTACAGGTACGTCGAGATGACGTCACCGGTGGAGTAGGTCATGGGGTTGTACAGCAGCAGGACCTTCTCGAAGCCGACGTTGAGGAAGTTGCCGATGTTGAGGATCAGCAGGGTGACCATCGTCGGCCGGATCCCCGGGATCGTCACGTGCCAGGTCTGCTGCCAGCGGTTGGCCCCATCGATGCGTGACGCCTCGTAGAGGCCGTCGTCCACCGCGGTGAGCGCGGCGAGGTACAGGATCGTGCCCCAGCCGACCGTCTGCCAGGCCTCGGAGGCGACGTAGATGAACCGGAACCATTCAGGCTTCTGGAGGAACGAGACTGCGTCCCCGCCGAAGGCCTCGGTGATCTGGTTGACCGTGCCCTGCAGGGAGAGCAGCTGGTAGACCATGCCGACCACGATCACGACCGAGAGGAAGTGGGGCAGGTAGCTGATCGACTGCACGATCCGCTTGAAGTGCGTGCGTCGCACCTCGTTGAGCATGAGCGCGAGGATGATCGGCAGCGGGAAGCAGACCACCAGGGTCATGCCGCCGATGATCGCCGTGTTCGTGAAGACGTTCCAGAACGCGGGATCGTGGATGAACATATCCACGTACAGCATCCCGACCCATTCGTCGCCGAAGATGCTGCCTCCGGGCCGGAACCGTCGGAAGGCGATCACATTGCCGAGCATCGGCAGGTATCGGAAGATCGCCAGGAAGATCAGTGGGGCGATCGCGAGGGTGTACAGCGGCCAGTCGCGCCGGAGCGACCGCTTCCAACCTCCCGGTCTGCGTTTTGGGGCCGGGGGCCGCGGCGCAGGTTCCTGCGCCGCGGTCTCCCGAGTCTCCGTCAGTGTCATGACCTCAGCTCCTCCGTCAGTGCCTCGGTGCCATTCACCCGTTCGCCTCAACGAAGCGGTCACGTGCCTTGTTGAGCAGCTCGAGGTAGCGCGGCAGGCCCGCTGCCTCCAGCTCGCCCTTGAAGGCGTCCCATTCGCTCATGTCGCGCTCGCCCATGATGAACTGAAGGGTCGCCGTGTCCACGGAGTCCTTGATCGGGGTGGCCAGCAGCGAGGCCTGCTCGAGCTCGGTCTCGTCCATGGGCTTGGGCGGGTACGGATCGCGCGGGGTGCGCGTGGAGAGGACATTGTCGATGTACTCGACGAACTCGGGGGTGCTGTAGGACTCCTTGAGCTCCCGGGACTCAGTCGACTCAGCGGGGAAAGTCGAGAACCCGAGGTCCACGTTGATGTCCGTGCCGGCGCCGGTGTTGATGTTGAAGCTGTCGAGCGAGAAGCCGTCCATCAGTTCGATGGCGCCGTCCTCGGCCTTGGTGTAGTTGACGTCCTTCTCGCCCCAGCGCAGCATCTCGCGGGCATCCGGGTTGTAGTACAGCCAGTCGAGGAACTGCAGGGTGGCCAGGAAGTTCTCGGACTTCGTGATCTGCGAGTTGAGCATGAACCCGTGCCAGAAGTTGCGCGGCTCGACGTGCTCGCCGGCCGGCCCTGCGGGCGGCGGGATCAGGGTGACGGAGTGATTGCCCTCGCCGACGGTTTCGTTCAGTGCCTGGCTGAACTCGATCGCGGTGCCGGAGGAGCCGGAGGCGGCGAAGCAGGTCTCGGCCGCGAACTTCTCGGCGACCGACGCCGCACCGGAGCCGTCGTTGGAGGCGGTGAGGGACTCCCGATCCAGCAGGCCGTCCTCGACCAGGGTCCGGAACAGCTCGATCATGGTCTTGTACTCGTCTGTGATCGCAACGTAGGTGAGCTTGCCGTCGGGGCCCTCGATCGAACCGTCGCCGAAGCCCCAGCCGCCCTTGGTGAGCCAGGCGTGGGAGGCGAAGTTGAAGAGCGCGCCGCCCTCGAAGCCGTCGGCCAGCGGGGTCGAGTCGGGGTACTTCTCCTTGATGAGCTTGAGACCCTCGTGGAGTTCGTCCCAGGTGTTCGGCACCGCGCCGGTGACCTCCTCGAAGACATCCTTGCGGATGACCAGGCTGAAGACGGGCACCGAGACCTCCTGCAGGCCCGGCACCATGTAGTACTTGCCGTCCTCCTGCTTGAGGTTGTCGATCATGTCGGCGAGGTCCCATTCCTCGACGTACTTCTGGAAGTTCGGCATCTTGTCCACGTAGTCGCTCATCGGCACGACGGCGCCCGAGGAGACGAACGGGGCGTCCTCGCCGGTGTAGACCAGCGGGATCAGCGTCGGCGCGTCACCAGCGCTGATGAGCAGGCTGCGCTTCTCGGTCGCATCGCTGAAGGGGATGTGCGTCAGCGTGATCTCGACGTTCGTGAGCTCCTTGATGTGATCGAAGAGCCGCCAGGTGTCCTCGACGGGGACCTCGGGCCAGTCGGTCCACAGCATGCTGACCTGGATCGGCTCGGTGGCCTTGAACTGGGTGTCCGCGGCGTAGTCGTCCATCGCGCCCACGTTCTGGGACTCGACGTCGACCTCCTCACCGGAGTCGGAGCCGCAGGCGGCCAGCGCCACCGTGGCGAACGCGGCGGCGGAGAGTCCGACGAAGCTGCGTCGGGTCGGCGCGAAAGGGAAGTGGCGGGACGTGTTCATTGCCGTCTCCTCATGAGGGTCGGTGCCGGACCGGGTGGTGCGGCGTGGGCGAAGCGGGTCGAACCGGTGGTGCGGTACGTCGAGGCTCAGGTGCCGACAGGTCACCGGAGGTGGCTGAGGGACTGGCCGAACTGAGTGGATGAAGCTCTCGTGCGGGGCTCGCGCCGGCGACTATGCCGGAGGAATTGCCGAGAATTTCGTCAAGCTTTCGCTGTGACACACAACTTAGCTGGGGATGTGATCCTGGTCAAGAAGTTCACGAAAGTTTGAAAAGAACGCGTCCGTGCCAAGCAAAGCAGACTTGGCCTGGCCACTTGATGCCCAATCGCTCGCACGACCGCCCCTCAGGCAGAGCCTGCGAAGGTAACATTCCTGCAACTAGGGCTCGACAGGGATCGAAAGTTTCGTTGAGAATGGGGTTCCGTCGATCTATGGCGGCAGACTGCAGTTCTCTAGGCACTGCGAAAGCACTGCAGTGCTCTGGGCACTGCGACAGCACTGCAGTTCTCTGAGGACTGCGATCTCCAGGAGGAGCAATGACGCCACCCCGCCGCCCGCGAGGGATGTTCACCGAACTCACCGAGGGCGTCTACTGGTTCCTGGTGATCGACGTGATGCTGGTGCTGGCCGCCGTGCCGACCCTGCTGGTGTGGACCCTGCTCTCCCCCGGGCCGCTGAGCTCGCCGGTGTTCGTGATCGCCGCGCTGCCGCTGCTGCCGGCCATCGCCGCGGCCCTGTATGCCTGCCGCGCCTGGCGCGAGGACCAGGAGCTGGTCCCGGCGCGTCAGTTCCTGCGCGGGTACCGGTTGAACGCGCTGGACAGCCTCCGGGTGGGCGGCCCAGTGGTCCTCGTGCTGGCCCTGGCGGCGTTCAACCTCACCTATGCCGGTGCGGCCGGGACCAGCATGCTCAACATCGTCTTCCTGGTGCTGGGCGCGGCCGCACTGCTGGTGCTGGCACGGGCGCTCTCGATCATCTCCCGCTTCAGCTTCCGGGCCCGGGACGTCTTCCGGCTCTCGGCCTTCACCCTCCTGGTGAAGCCGCTGTCCACCCTGGCGCTGGTGTCGCTCGGCGTGCTGACGCTCGGGATCATCCTGCTGATCGGCGAGTTCATGCTGCTGTTCACGGCATCACTGCTGGTCTTCGCGCTGTGGGCCTCGGAGCGGAAGATCGCGGCGATGCTCACCGAGCAGTTCGTCAGCCCCGCAGGCGGCCCTGCGGTAGCCCCCGAGGCAGGCCCTGCTGGCGGCCCTGCGGTCGGCCCCGAGGCAGGCCCTGAGATCAGCTCTGCGGAGAGCTCTCCGCAGGACTGAGCTCCTGATGCCCGCCCCCTCGAGGGATCGTGAACTCCACGGACTCCCCCGCCTCCCCCGCAAGGTCGAGCCGGTAGTCCCCGGCGAAGCCGCGGACCGTCAGGACGCCATCCGCATCGCTGCGCAGCTGATGACTGCCAGTCCACCACTCCTCGCTGATCAGTGACTTCAGTGCGTGGTAGCTCGGCTTGGGGGTGCCGTCGGCCCGCACCAGCCCGGCGGGGGCGCCGAGCCAGGCACCGGCGTCGCCGAGCCCCCAGTAGGTCAGTGATTCGACGGCTGGCTGGGCGAGCACGGTGCGGTAGTGGCGCACCAGCTCATCGGCCTGCCGCTCCTCGCCCTCGGGCGTGGACGGCCAGGAGTCGACCACGTAGTCGTTGAGGTCGACGATGTGCGCGGGCATGATGTGGCCGGAGAGCAGCGTGGTCTCGGTCAGCTGGACCGGGAGGCCGAAGCGGGAGAAGCGCCCGATCACCTCCGCGATCTGCTCCTCGCCGCGGTAGCCCTTGTGCATGTGGGTCTGCACGCCGATCGCGTCGATCTCCAGCCCGGCCTCCAGGCACTCCTCGATGACGTCCTCGAAGGCGGAGGAGAGCTCGAAGTCGTTCAGCACCAGCCGGGCCGTGGGATCCGCGGCGCGGGCGGTCTCGAACGCGAGGCGGATGACATGCATCCGGCCGCGCGCCTGGGCCAGCCGGGTGACGGCATTCTCCTCGGCCTCGAACACCGGCAGGATCACGGTCTCGTTGATCGCATCCCACTGGTCGATCAGGCCCGCGAAATCGGTGGCATCGCGGGTGATCCGGTGACGGATCGCCTCTTCCACCTCCGCGGGCTCCTTCTCGAGCAGCCAGGTGGGGGCGAGGGTGTGCCAGAGCAGCGGATGGCCCTTCAGGCGCACGCCGTGCCCGCGCAGTCCCTTCGCCAGGCGGCGCAGCCTCTCGGTGTCCGGGGCGCCGGGGGTCTGCTCGAACCAGCGCCAGTAGAAGGGCAGGGTGGCCATGTTGAACAGGTCCAGCCACAGCCTGGTGTGCTCATCGGGATCCTCGGGCTGCAGCTCGAAGCCGGAGCAGCCGAAGCCGAAGTCGTGGGAGATCTGTTCGACGCGGACCTCCTCCCCTGCCCGTGCCGCGCCCTGCTCGTCCACGAGGCGGAGCCGGAAGGTCTCGGTGCGTTCGGCCATCACGGCCTGCTGCGCGGTGGTCATCACAGACCGCCTCCCATCACTGCTGCCGGGGCGCCCGCTGTCATCGGGTCCTGCGCGCGCAGCGCGACCGGGGACACGGTGGCCGGGGTGTCCAGGACGTGCCGGCCGGGGCTGAGGACCCGCACCTCGCCCTCGATCCGGAAGGAGCCCTCGAGGGTGACGTCCTCGCTGCTGGCGCCGAGCCGCACCCGGAACTCGCCGGGCTCGACGATGCGCTGCAGGTCGGGGCCGGTGAAGGAGGTGCGGTCGGCGTGCAGCTGGAAGGTCACGCGCGTGCTCTCCCCGGCGGCGAGGCCCACCTTGGTGAAGCCCACCAGGCGCTTGAGCGGTCGCACCACGCTGGCGACGGGGTCGCTGAGGTACAGCTGGACGACCTCCTTGCCGTCGCGGTCCGAGGTGTTGGTGACGGTCGCGGAGATCTCGACGGTGCCGTCCGCCGCGATCTGCGGAGCGGAGAGCTCGAGTGCGGAGTACTCGAAGCGCGAGTAGCTCAGGCCGTGGCCGAAGGGGAACAGGGGCTTGGGGTCGAGGTTCGAGATGCCGTCGCTCTCCCAGGCCAGCACCGGGGCGAGGTACGTGCCGGGCTGTCCGCCCACTCCGTTCGGGATGCCGATGGGCAGGCGACCGGACGGGTTCACGCGGCCGGAGAGCACTCCGGCGATCGCGCTCGCGCCCTCCTCGCCCGGCATGAACGCCTGCACGATCGCGTGAGCCCGGCCCTTGTAGGCGCCGAGCGAGTACGGGCGGCCGGTGACGAGCACCAGCACCACGGGCGTGCCGGTGGCGAGCACCGCCTCGACCAGCTCGTGCTGGGCTCCGGGCAGCTGCAGGCTCTCGACGTCGCAGCCCTCGCCGGAGGTGCCGGCGCCGAACAGCCCGGCGAGGTCGCCGACGGCGACGACGGCGAGCTCGGCAGCCTGCGTCGCCGCGACGGCCTCGGCGATCCCGGAGGTGTCGGGGCTGATGAAGTCCGTGCCGGCGGTGGTGGTGAGCGACGCGCCGGGGAACTCCGCGCCGAGCGCCTCGGTGAGGGTGGGCACGTGCACGGAGGTGCCGTTGTCCTCGAGCCGGGACAGGACGTGGTTGGTGAAGCTGTAGCAGCCCAGGAAGCTGCGGGGCTGCACGGCGGCAGGGCCGATCAGGGCAATCGACACAGGACCAGCGGGGCCAGCGAGGCCCTGCGCGTCATCCGCTGCGGTCAGCGGGTGCGACGGCGTCAGCGGGAGCAGCTCGTGGGAGTTGTCCAGCAGGATGATGGACTCCTCGGCCATCCTCCGAGCGAGCGCGCGCCCCTCCTCGGAGTCGAGCTCGATCGCCTCACCGGTGGTCGCGGCGTCGAAGTGCGCATCGAGCAGGCCCAGCTCGACCTTCTGGCGCAGGATCCGACGCACCGCGGTGTCCAGCACCTCCAGCTCGAGATCCCCCTCGCGCACGGCGGCGGCGAGGTGGGGGTAGGTGGTGGTCTCGGGCAGCTCGATGTCGAGCCCGGCGCGGAGGGCGGCGAGCGCCGCGCCCCGATCGTCCTCGACCACGCGGTGCATGGACTGCAGGAAGCTGACGGCCCAGTAGTCGGCGACCACGGTGCCTTCGAAGCCCCAGGTGTCGCGGAGCAGCTCGGTGAGCAGCCAGTGGCTGGCCGCAGGCGGGGTGCCGTCGATGTCCGCGTAGGAGTTCATGACGGAGCCGACCTCGCCGTGGCGGACGGCCATCTCGAAGGGGACCAGGTCGATGTCGTGCAGCTCGCGCAACCCGATGGAGACCGGGGCGTGGTTGCGGCCCGCGCGGGAGGCGGCGTGGCCGGCGAAGTGCTTGAGGGTGGCGATCGTGCCGGTGGACTGCAGCCCGCGCACGTACTCGGTGGCGAGCACGCCGGTGAGATAGGGGTCCTCCCCCATCGTCTCCTCGATGCGTCCCCAGCGGTAGTCGCGCACGATGTCCAGCACCGGGGCGAGTCCCATATGGGCGCCGATCGCACGCATGTCGGTGCCGATGCGCTCGCCCATCTCACCGATCAGGGCGGGATCGAAGCTCGCGCCCCAGGCGATCGCGGCGGGATAGGTGGTGGCGCCATGGGCCATGATCCCCGTCAGGCATTCCTCGTGGACCAGGGCCGGGATGCCGTGCGGGGAGCCCGCGACGACGGCCTGCTGCATCTTGCGCAGGTTCTCCCCTCCCTCCTGCCCGTCCAGGGGGGCGCTCCCGTAGGGGCGGGTGAGATGGCCGAGCCCGCCCTGGACCGCGGCGTCGAAGGGGTCGCGGCCCTCCTCGAACGTGGACTGCATGGGGGCGAAGCCCTCGGCGTCCCCGAGCGTCGGCCGCTTCCAGTAGCTGCCGAGCTGGGCCACCTTCTCCTCCAGGCTCAGCTCCGCGAGCAGCGCGTCGACGCGCTGCTCGGTGCTGAGGCTCCGGTCATTCCACAGCGGAATGGTCATGATGCTCCTTCGCACGGCCCGTGACGGTCGCGGCGGACGGAGGGACGACGACGTCGGCCCCGTCCGCTGCGCCTGCGCCCGGAGGCATTTTCAGGCTAGGTTTAGCAACCTTTTCGGTTGCTTTCGGTGGCGCGAGCGTACGACAGGGTGGATCATGGGGTCAACAGCCTCTCTCCGATAGGCTGGGCGGACAACGCCCCCGGGCCAGCACTTCACCCGGGAAAGCGCTGGACAACGCCTGGCCCTGCTGGTCGCGATGGTCCACCGCACCGGCTTCACACTCGGGCACCGAGATCCTGAACGTCCCGAAGACCCGTCTCATCCCGTCCGAAACTTTCACTCAGGAGTAGTGCTTCACCGATGACCACGACGCAAGCCCGCACCGGCACCCTGAACGTCGGCATGATCGGCTACGGCTTCATGGGCGCCGCCCACTCCCATGCCTGGCGCAATGCCCACCGCTTCTTCGACCTCCCGCTCACACCCCAGCTGCGCACCCTCGCAGGGCGCACCGAGAGCGCCCTGGTCGCAGCCGCCGAACGCTACGGCTTCGAGCAGATCACCACCCGCTGGCAGGACGTGGTCGAGGATCCCGAGATCGATGTCATCGACATCTGCACCCCCGGCGACACCCACTACGAGATCGCGATGGCCGCGCTCGCAGCGGGCAAGCACGTGCTGTGCGAGAAGCCGCTGGCGAACTCCGTCGAGCAGTCCGAGGAGATGACCGCCGCCGCGGCCGCGGCACGAGCCCAGGGCGCCCGTTCGATCTGCGGCTTCAGCTACCGCCGCACCCCCGCGCTCGCGTACGCCCGTCAGCTGATCAGCGAGGGCGCCGTCGGCGAGATCCGTCAGATCCGTGCCCAGTACCTCCAGGACTGGCTCTCCGATGCAGAATCCCCGATGACCTGGCGCCTGGACAAGGACAAGGCCGGCTCGGGCGCGCTCGGCGACATCGGCGCGCACATCATCGACCTCACCCAGTGGCTCACCGGGCAGCGGATCTCCTCCGTCTCCGGCACCCTGGAGACCGTGATCCCCACCCGCCCCGCGGCCGGCACCGCGCAGGGTCTGGGCGGCAAGGGAGACGCCTCCGCCGAGCGCCAGGACGTCACGGTCGATGACCTTGCCCTGTTCACCGCCCGCTTCGACTCCGGCGTGCTCGGCTCCTTCGAGGCCAGCCGGATGGCGCAGGGCCGCAAGAACGCGATGCGCGTGGAGATCAACGGCGCCGACGGCTCGATCGCCTTCGACTTCGAGCGGATGAACGAGCTCGAGGTCTACGACGCGACCGCCACCGCCGGCCGCCAGGGCTTCACCCGCATCCTCACCACCGAGCCCGAGCACCCCTACGCCGCGAACTGGTGGCCCACCGGGCACGGCCTGGGCTACGAGCACACCTTCACCCACCAGATCGCTGACCTCGTCACCGCGATCGGCGAGGGCGTGGACCCCTCCCCCAGCTTCGAGGAGGCGCTGCAGGTCCAGCACGTCCTCGCCGCCGTCGAGGCCAGCTCGAACAACGGCAGCGGCTGGACCCCGACCGACCCCACGACCACCACCATGCACACCACGACGCACACCACCACGGAAGAGACCTCCCGATGACCACCTCTCGCATCTGCCTCGTCGTCCGCGGCGGCTGGGACGGGCACCAGCCCGTCGAAGCCACCGATCTGTTCATCCCCTTCCTCGAGGAGAACGGCTTCACGGTCCGCATCGAGGATTCCCCCGCGATCTACGCCGACGCGGAGTACATGGCCACGGTCGACCTGATCGTCCAGTGCAACACCATGAACACCATCGAGCGCCCCCAGTTCGAAGGGCTGCGCGCCGCGATCGAAGCGGGCACCGGCATGGCCGGCTGGCATGGCGGGATCGCCGACTCCTACCGCAACGAGTCCGACTACCTGACCCTGATCGGCGGGCAGTTCGGCTGCCACCCGGGCAAGCACCCCGACGAGCGCACGGGCGAGCAGTCCGACAACTACATGCCGTACACGGTGAACATGGTCCCGGCAGCGGCAGACCACCCGATCACCGAGGGCATCACCGACTTCGACCTGGTGACCGAGCAGTACTGGGTGCTCGCCGATGACTACATCGACGTGCTCGCCACCACCACCCAGAAGGTCCGCGAGTGGGACCCCTGGCACCGCGAGGTGACCTCCCCCGCGCTCTGGACCCGCCAGTGGGGCGAGGGCCGGATCTTCGTCTCGACTCCCGGGCACCGCGTCGAGGTTCTCGAAGACCCCAACGTCCGCACCGTGATCGAGCGCGGCATGCTCTGGGCCGCCCGCGGCTCCGAGCAGCCCTACGGCGACCACGCAAAGACGGAGGCGACCCGATGAAGGTGGGAATGATCGGCTGCGGCGTCATCGCAGCCCAGTACCTGGCGACCTTCGGTCACCTCCCGGACGTGGAGCTGGTGGCGGTCGCGGATCTCGACGTCTCCCGCGCCGAGGCGGTCGCCGCTCAGCATGAGGGCGTGCGCGCCCTGAGCGTCGATGAGCTGCTTCACGACGCCGAGGTGGACACGGTGCTGAACCTGACCATCCCGGCAGCGCATGCCGAGATCGATCTGAAGGCGATCGCAGCTGGCAAGCACATCTACTCCGAGAAGCCCTTCGCGGTCACCACCGAGGAGGGCCAGGAGGTGCTCGCCGCCGCCGAGAAGGCCGGAGTGCTCGTCGGCTCCGCTCCCGACACGGTGCTCGGCACCGGCACCCAGACTGCCCGGGCCGCGATCGATGAGGGCCTGATCGGCCTCCCCATCGCCGCCACCGCCACGATGGTCTGCCCCGGCCACGAGCGCTGGCATCCGCAGCCGGACTTCTACTACAAGCCCGGCGGCGGGCCGCTGCTGGACATGGGTCCGTACTACATCCATGCCCTGGTGACCCTGCTGGGCCCGGTCGCCTCGGTGATCGGGGCGGCCAGCCGCGCCCGCGACACCCGCACCATCGGCTCCGGCCCGCGCGCCGGGGAATCCATCCCGGTCAGCACCGACACCCACGTCACCGGGGTGCTCGTGCACGAGTCCGGTGTGCTCTCCACGCTGGTGATGAGCTTCGACGCGGTCGCGACCTCGATCCACCCGATCGAGATCCACGGCAGCCAGGGCACCCTCGCGGTCCCCGACCCGAACCACTTCGCCGGAGAGGTCTCGATCCGACGCCTCGACGGCAAGGACTGGGAGGTCCTGCCGGTCTCGGCCGGCTACGAGGAGGCCTCGCGCGGGATCGGGCTGCAGGACATGGCGATGCGCGATGAGCAGCTGCGGGCCAGCGGCCGGCTCGGCCAGCACGTCCTGGAGACCATGAACGCGGTGCTCGAGTCCGCGCACTCGGGAACCCGGGTCGAGATTGCGAGCACCTGCGAGCGCCCGGAGGCGGTGGCGCTGACCGCGCTCGCACCCTCCGGGTCCTGACCCGTCCCCCGTAGACCCGTAGACCCGTAGACCCGTCGCCTCGCCCGAAAGGCACTCTCCTCCATGCTCTCCATCGGCATCATCGGCACCGGGAACATCTCCCGCGCCCACCTCGCCGCCTATCTCGAGTTTCCGGATGAGGTGCGGATCGTCGGCCTTGCGGACATCGATCCCGCGAAGGCCGAGGCGGCGCGCGCCGCTCATGGTCTGGAGGGTCCGGCCGGGACGCGGGTCTACGCCGAGGCGGGCGCGATGCTCGCTGCGGAGGACCTGGACCTGGTCTCGATCGCCACTCCCCCGGGCACCCACTGCGAGCTGACCGTCCAGGCGCTCGAGGCGGGGGTGCATGTGATCGTGGAGAAGCCGATGGCGCCCTCGCTCGAGGAGTGCGACCGGATGCTCGAGGCGCAGCGACGCTCCGGCAGGCTCCTCTCGGTGGTCGCCCAGAACCGGTTCCGTGACGACCTGGCTCAGCTGAAGGCCGTGCTCGAGACCGGGAAGATCGGTCGTATCGCCCATGCCCGCATCGCCTCGGCGTGGTGGCGCGGCCGCTCGTACTACGACCTGTGGTGGCGCGGGACCTGGGAGTCCGAGGGCGGCGGGCCCACCCTGAACCACGCCATCCACCACCTCGACCTCACGCTGTGGCTGCTGGGCCGGCCCCAGGCGGTCGCGGCGATGATGACCAACGCCGGGCATGACAACGCCGAGGTCGAGGATCTCTCCGCGGCGATCCTGCAGTACCCACGCGGGCTGGCGGAGCTGACCAGCTCGGTGGTCCATCACGGCGAGCAGCAGGAGGTCGTGATCCAGGGTGAGCACGCCCGGATCTCCCAGCCGTGGGCGGTCGCGGCCGAGACCGCCCGGCCCAACGGCTTCCCCGAGACCGGCGGGAACGAGCAGCTGATCCAGGAGCTCGAGACCCTCGCCGCGGCGCAGGCCCCGCTCGCGCACACCGGCCACGCCGGGCAGATCGGTGATGTGCTCGCCGCGCTCCGTGAGGGGCGCTCCCCGCTGATCGACGGGCAGGCTGGGAAGGACGCGATCGAGCTGGTGACCGCGATCTACGCCGCGGCGATCGAACGACGCACGATCGATCTGCCGATCCTGCCCGAGGATCCCTGGTACCGCGCGGGCACGCTCGTCCAGCGGGCCCCGCACTTCTTCGAGAAGACCGCCTCGGTCCGTTCGCAGGAGGGCGAGTCGATCATCGGCGCCACCCACGCGTAGAGGACTCCCTGGCCCTGCGCACGCGGGTCATGGGGCCGACGGGGTCGGGCCGACGGGTCACGGGTGCTGCCGCGTCACAGGTTCCAGATGACCGGGACCAGCAGGATCTTCACCACGATCGAGAACGCGAAGAGCGTGGCATAGGCGGCCTCGATGCGTTCGTCGGCCCGTCGGGCGTTCGCGGCCTCGAGCACCGCCGGCTGCCCGAGGAAGCCCGCCACCGCGCCCGCAGCGCGCGGAGCCGAGAGGTCCAGCACCCAGCGCCCGGCGATCACCAGGGCGAGGCAGCTCAGCGCCGCGACCACTGCGGACAGCACCGCCGCCCGCCACGCGGTCGGCGAGGCGAGCATGGTCGCGACCTCCGGCCCCGCGGTGAGCCCGAGCCCGGCGAGGAAGAGCAGCAGCCCCAGCTGGCGCAGCGTGCGGTTCGCGCTGCCCGGCAGCGCCCACACCACGGGGCCGGTGCGGCGCAGGGCGCCGAGGATCATGCCCACCAGCAGCGGGCCTGCGGCCGGTCCCAGCGAGAAGCTGCTCCCGCCAGGCATCGGGAGGCTGACCAGGCCCAGCGCGACGCCGAGCATCAGGCCGAGCCCCAAGGAGAGCGCGTCGAGCTCCCCCGCCTTGCGGTCCGAGTCGCCGAGGAAGGCGTGGACGGCGTCCAGCCGACTGCGGTCCACCACCACGGCGAGCCGGTCGGCCGGTTCGAGGACCAGGTCGTCGCGGGCCAGCAGCTCGAGATCGCCGCGCCGCACCCGGGTGACCACCGCGCCGAAGCGCACCGACAGGTTCAGCTCGGCGATCGAGCGGGAGGCGAGGTCGGGGTTGGAGACGGTGAGCCGGGTGAACTCCACCAGCGAGCGGTCATGCGCGATGTGGCGGTCGCTGGTCTCGCCGAGCTCGGCGGTGACGGCCTCCACCTGCTCGGGCAGGCCGACGGCGACCACCTCGTCCCCGGCCAGCAGGTCCTCACCGGGCACGATCACCCGCACCCTGCCGTCGCGGCGCAGGTAGGAGAAGCGCACCTGCTGCGCGTGCCACTGGGGGACGTCCCGCAGGTTCACCGAGCGCTGCACGCGCACCGTGGTCGAGGCCAGACTGGTGCCGGCCAGGGCCGGAGTGTCCTTCCGTCCCGGCCAGGCGCGGGTGACGATGCTCGAGACCAGCACGATCCCGACGATCACGCCGATCGGATAGCCGAAGGAGTAGCCCACCGAGGGCCCGGAGGTGCCGGTCAGGCGGGAGGCGGCGTCAAGAGCGGGGGCGGCGGTCAGCGCACCGGTGAACAGGCCGAGCGACAGATCGCGGGTCAGACCCAGCACCTGGCCGAGCACGAGGGTCGCGGCCGCGGCGAGCACGGTGCTGACGGTGGCGGCGGCGAGCAGCGGCAGCTGCCGGTTCAGGGAGCCGAAGAAGGCGGCGCCGGCGGAGATCCCGACGGTGTAGACGAACAGGGCCAGTCCCAGGGCCTGGACGATCTCCATGCCCGAGCCGAGGTGCGGGGCGATCGCGGAGAGAGCGAGGCCGGTGAACAGCGCACCGGCGGCGCCGAGGCGGATCCGGCCGAAGGGGATCGCGCCCAGCAGCGCGCCCGTGGCGACGACCAGGAACAGCGTGAGGAGCGGGCTCCCCTCAAGGACGTCGATCACGGTGCACCTTTCCCGTGCCCACGGCGGAGCACCGGATCCGGACGCCTGTGCGCGGGCACCGCCTATGGAGTGGTCTCCCACGATAGACCCGGCCCAGGGCGCTCACGCAGCGGAGTTGTGAGAGGTCACGACGCCGACGGTGGCGGTGCTCAGCCGAACGACAACGGCAGCATCTGCCCGCGCACGCCAAGAGCGTCCAGCTCCGCCTGCTCTGCCGGGGTGGCCGGGCGGCGTCCGGTCGCGACTCGGAGCGCGTCGGCGTCATTCCAGGTCGGGGGCAGCGGGAGCCGCAGTCGCCGCTCGACCATCTCGCGGGCAGCGGTCAGGCTCTCCGCGGGCAGGCCCTCCGTCGGCGGGCCCTCCGCAGGCGGTCCCTCCGCGGGCGAGCCGTCCGCCCCGGGCAAGTGCGCCACCAGATCGAGATGGTGCAGGGTCGCTTCAAGCACGAGGGCACCGAGGAGGTCCCGCGCCGTGAGCGTCCTCCCGCGGGCACTGACCGGCAGGTCGGGGTGGGCGAGCAGCGCGGCTCGGCCAGCGGCCGCTGCGATGTGCTCGAAGCTCTCGCGCAGTTGGGCGGCGCTCTCGTAGGCATCGGCCATTCGCCCGATCAGGGCATCGTGCGGGGCATGGCCATCCGGCAGGGTCGGCGTCAGGGTCCACCAGCTCAGAGCGTCATCGGTGGGGGCGGTCTCTGCGGGCGTGGCGAGGGCGATCAGCACCTCCTGCGCCTGCAGGACCAAGTGGTGCACGAGGTCCCGCACGCGCCATCCATGACAGCCGGAGGGGCTGTCAAGGGCGGTGTCGGGAAGCTGCGCCACGGCCTGTCGCAGCGCTGACCAGCTGAGAGTGAACAGTTCCACCTCAGGCACGCTAGCAGCAGGGGCGCGGCTCCTCCTGGTCGATGACCGGGGGAAGCCGCGTCCCTGCTGCTGCCGCGCGTGCTCAGAACTTCTTCGAGTACCGGTGCAGGAACGCCGCCATCGCATCGCGCTTGACGGGCTGCGCCGGCCGATAGGTGCCGTCGGCCCAGCCGGTCGAGATCCCCGTCGACTTCATCCAGGCCATCTCACGCGCGAACTTCTGACCCTTCCGCACGTCCTTGAACGGCGCCTTGGATGGAGCCGAGTAGGCGGGCTTCCCGGCGAAGCGGTACAGGAATGCCGCCATCGCGTCACGGTCGATGGGCTGGGTGGGCCGGAAGGTCCCGTCGTCCCACCCGGTGGTGATGCCCTTGTTGTACGCCCAGATGATCGCGGTGTAGTGCTCCTGGCCCGGCTTCACGTCCCGGAACGGAGACCTGCTCGGCAGGGACACCTTCGGGGAGCCCTCCATCCGGTAGAGGAACGCCGCCATCGCGTCCCGATTGACCGGCTGGAGGGGTCGGTAAGTGCCGTCGGGCCATCCCTTGGAGATCCCTGCCGATTTCATCCACGCCATCGCGACGTGGTGCTCCTGGCCCGTCCTCACGTCCTTGAACGGACCGGCGGGAGTGCTGGGCTTAGACGGTGCCGGCGCGCCGCCGATCATCTGCCACAGCGCGGTGCGCTCCGCCTCGCTGGCAAGCGACAGGTCGTAGTTGCTCTTGATCGAGATGTAGCGCTGGGCGTAGGCGGGCCAGGCCGCCTTGTTGCTCGGCTTCCACTGCGCGGGGCCCCGCGACCCCTTCGAGCGATTCTCCGACTTCGACACGGCGGCCAGCACCAGCGGGTCGTGGGAGAACTGCAGTCGCTGGTCCGCGTGCCAGCTCTTGGCGCCGTTGTTCCAGGCGTCCTGCATCGCCACGATGTGCTCGATGTCCAGAGTCGAAGCGTCGGTGGTTGTCCTGCCGGCGTAGGCCTCGTACCAGCGACCGCCGGTGACCTTGCAGTCGCTGGCGTTCCAGCGCACATCCCCGTTGACGGCGTCGCGGATCAGGGTGATCTCGCGGGCATCGCATCCCTTCTTCGGGGCGAGGGCGCGGGTCACATCCGGCTCCTTCCAGGTGCTCGAGGTGTAGGAGTCCCATCCGTACCAGCTGCGCAGTCCGCGGTTGCTGCCCTTCTGCGCGGTGACCACGCGCCAGGACTTGTAGAAGTGATCACGGTGGTAGCCGGAGTCCGCACCGTTGCGGTCGACCGCCATGGTCGAGAGCGCGCGACGCGCATCGGTGACGGAGAGCAACCCGGGCTGGCTCTTGTCGAGCGGTTCGGCGTGCGCGGGTCCGGCGCCCAGGCCTGGCAGGAGCGCGAGGCCGAGGAGCAGGGCGAGCAGGGCCGCCCACGCGCGATGGGTCCGGGAGGGCGCTATCAGGGAAGGCGGAGATGTCGACATGGGGGCAGGTGCTCCTACGGGCGCGGATCCCAGAGGATCCAGGGGAAGGGTGGACTATCGGGTGCTGCGAGCTCCTGGCCGTCGTCGTTGACGGAGGGGGTCGAGCGATGCATCTCTGGACGCCGGAGCGGGTGCCCCGGTGGGTCCAGCCGGAGCGTAGGCCGCCGACAGGCACCGCGGGCGTGACTTCAGTCCCTGGTCAGTCCACTGTTCCTATGCTCCGCCCGGCAGCCCGCTACTGGGGCTCCGCTCTCGCTCCATCTCGCCGCGCAAACCTGGCAACATCCGGCACATGACAGCGACGCCGGGGGTGATGCATGACACTGACCCCGTAGCCACCCTGCGGCACCCCAGGCGTCAGCGCCCCGCGACGGCGCGGTCCGTCGTCGGCCCGCCCCGGGCCCGGAGGCATCCGATGCCCTCATGCCGCTCCCTCCACCGAAAGGACACCCCCATGGCCGTCTCCGAAGGAGCCAACTACGCCCCGGACTCGATGCCGAAGCCTGTCGTCGAGCCCGGCGAGTTCGTCTTCGCCTCGATGCATCTCGACCACGGCCACATCGGCGGGATGACCCAGGGCCTGCTGGACGCCGGCGGCACCCTGAAGTGGGTCTACGACCCGCAGCCCGAGCGCGCCGCCGCGTTCCAGGAGAAGTTCCCGCAGGTGAAGATCGCCGCGAGCGAGGAGGAGGTGCTGGAGGACCCCGAGGTCCATCTGGTCGCCGCCGCCGCCGTACCGGTCGATCGCGCCCCGCTGGGCATCCGGGTGATGGAGGCCGGCAAGGACTACTTCACCGATAAGACGCCGCTGATCTCCCGCGAGCAGCTGGCGGACGCGAAGGCCGCCGTGGAGCGGACCGGCAGGAAATACGCCGTGTACTACTCCGAGCGGATCCACGTCGAGGCCGCGGTGCTCGCCGGTCAGCTGATCGACCGCGGCGCGATCGGCAAGGTCCTCCAGGTCCAGGGCATGGGCCCGCACCGCATGGGCGACCCCTCCACCCGTCCCGACTGGTTCTTCGAGCGCGCCCGTTATGGCGGCATCCTCACCGACATCGGCAGCCACAACTTCGAGCAGATGCTCGCGTTCACCGGCTCCGACGACGGTGAGATTCTCTCCAGCTCCATCGGCAACTTCGACAACGCCGAGCATCCCGAGCTCGACGACTACGGCGATGCGCACATCGCGCTCTCCAGCGGCGCCACCGGCTTCGTCCGCGTGGACTGGTTCACCCCCGCTGGACTGCGCACCTGGGGCGACGGCCGCACCTTCATCCTCGGCACCGAGGGCTACCTCGAGCTGCGCAAGTACATCGATGTCACCACCGACAACGGCGGCGGCCAGGTGATCCTGGTCGACGGCGAGGGTGAGCACCGCATCAACGCCAGCGGCGAGGTGGGCTATCCGTTCTTCGGAGAGCTGATCCTGGACGTGCTGAACCGCACCGAGAACGCCATGACCCAGGAGCATGCCTTCAAGGCCGTGGAGCTGGCGCTGGCCGCGCAGGAACAGGCCAGCGAGCTCACCGGCCGGGCCTGACCCCACCGGCACGCAAGACGCCTGCGACCGCAGCGGTCGCGCCGGTCGCCTCGACGACTCCCCTGTCCCCCGCCCCGAGCGGCGGGAGGCAGGGGACTCGTTGCTGTCAGCACGGAGCCCGTCGGCCGTCCGGTCGGCCCGTCGGCCCTAGCGGCCTCTGCGGTCCCGTCGTGCCGTCGGCCCTGTCGGCGCCACCCTCACCAGTCGTGCACATCTCACCGAAAGTTTTCCCCGGTTCCGGGGGTCACTTCGCGCCCTTCGGCACGGCCGCCTTCCATGAACATGCGCACGTCAGGACGGGTTGAGACGTAATCGAGTCCATCGCCGCTTGACCCATGGCAGTAAGAGGGATTAACTTAATGCCACCGACATTAGTTTCCGAAACCTTTCAGTCCGGTGTCGGTCCGTGACCCTGGAGGCAATGATGCAACCCACCCGCCGCGCAACTCTCGCGGGCCTTGGCCTGACGATCCCCGCGCTCGCCACCCTCAGCGCCTGTGGAGGCGGCACCAAGCCCGGCGGTGGCGGCGGCTCGCCGTCCAGCCTCTCCGTCTGGGCCCTGACCGGCGCCAAGCAGGACACCTACCAGGCCTCCTTCGACGCCTGGGACGAGGCCAACCCCGACAACCCCTTCGCCGTGGAGTTCTTCGCGAACGACTCCTACAAGGAGAAGATCCGCACCGCGATCGGCTCCGGCAACTCCCCCACCCTGGTCTTCAACTGGGCCGGAGGCACCCTGGCCGACTACGTCGCCAATGACGCCGTGGTCGACCTCTCCGGAAAGGTCGACGACGTGCTCTCGCGCACGATCGAGTCGATCGGGAAGGTCGGCCAGGTCGACGGCGCCCAGTTCGGCGTCCCCAACAACGACACCCAGCCGGTGATCCTCTACTACAACACCGCCCTGTTCGAGGAGCACTCCGTCACCCCGCCCACCACCTGGGCAGAGCTGATGACCGCGGTGGAGACCTTCTCCGCAGCCGGCATCACGCCGATCTCCCTGGCCGGCCAGAGCGTGTGGCCGGAGCTGATGTACATCCAGTACCTCACCGACCGCATCGGCGGCGAGGGCGTCTTCCAGAAGATCGTCGCCGGCGAGGCCGACTCCTGGGCCGATCCGGCGATCACCTCGGCACTCGAGGCGATCATCGAGCTGAAGGATGCCGGCGCCTTCGGCAACGCCTACGGCTCGGTCGCCGCCGACGCCGGGGCCGACGCCGCCCTGGTGCACACCGGCCAGGCCGCGATGCTGCTGCAGGGCAGCTGGGTCTACGGCACGTTCAAGCAGGATGCCCCGGACTTCGTCGCAGACGGCAACCTCGGCTTCCTGAACTTCCCGGCGAAGGACGGCGGCACTGGCGATCCGGCCAACGTGGTCGGCAACCCGGCCAACTACTGGTCGGTCTCCGCCGCTGCCGAGCCCGAGATCCAGGAGCTCGCGATCAAGTACCTCAACGAGTTCAACCTCAACCAGGACATGGTCGACAACTTCCTGGCGATGGGCGCGATCCCCGCAGTCTCGGGTCTCGAGGACTCCTTCGGCGGGCTGGATGACGAGGCCTTCCTGTCCTTCGCCTACGACATGGTGATGAACGCTCCGCACTTCCAGCTGTCCTGGGACCAGGCCCTGTCCCCGGCCCCCGCGCAGGAGCTGCTGAACAACCTCTCCCGCATCTTCCTCGGAGAGATCCAGCCCGAAGAGTTCGTGTCCAACATGAATGCGACCCTGTCGGCATGACCGCCGGGCAGTCGCACGCACCCCGCACCGGTGCCGACGCTGCCGCTGCCGCCACCTCGGCCGACGAGGGCACCCCGCCCTCGTCGGCCCACCCGGGCGGGAGCGTCGGCCGCTCCGGCGATCGTCGGCACCTGCAGACCGGACCCAGCAACTGGCTGCTGGTTCCCGCCCTGAGCTTCTTCGGGGTGTTCGCGCTGCTGCCCCTGGCCGGCGTGGTGGTGCTCTCGTTCTTCGCCTGGGACGGACTGGGCACGCCGCAGTTCGCCGGCCTCACCGCCTGGTTCCAGGTGTTCCAGAATCCCGTGACGCTGAACGCCATGTGGCTGACGCTGCTGATGACGGTGCTGAGCTACGCGGTGCAGTTCCCGCTCAGTCTGCTGCTGGGCGTCTTCATGGCCGGGCACCAGCGCTACCGCGAGGTGTTCTCGGTGCTGTACTTCCTGCCGCTGCTGTTCTCGGCGGCGGCCACCGGCATCGCGTTCAAGGCGCTGTTGGATCCGAACTTCGGCATCTCCCGCGCCTTCGGCCTGGACTTCCTGCGCCAGGACTGGCTGGGATCGCCGACCTTCGCCTTCTACACCCTGATCATGGTGATCTCGTGGTCCTTCGTGCCCTTCCACTCGCTGCTCTACCAGGCGGGCGTGCGGCAGATCCCGACCTCGATGTACGAGGCGGCCACGCTCGACGGCGCGGGGCGGGTGCGGCAGTTCTTCAACGTCACCCTGCCGCAGCTGAAGTACACCGTGGTCACGAGCTCCACGCTGATGCTGGTCGGCTCGCTGACCTACTTCGACCTGGTGTTCATCCTGACCATGGGCGGGCCGGGCAATGCCACGCGGATCCTGCCGCTGGACATGTACCTGACCGGCTTCCGCTCCTATCAGATGGGTTCGGCCAGCGTGATCGCCGTGATCCTGGTGGCCGTCGGGCTGACCCTGTCGCTGGTCCTCAACCGCATCTCGGGTGCGGATCGTATGGAAAGCCAGATGGAGGGCGCCTGAGATGAGCACGAGAACCCACCGCTCCCCCAATGTCGTCGGCGGTCTGCTGGGCTTCGCCTGGCTGCTGGTGATCCTGGTGCCGATCTACTACATCGTCGTCACCAGCGTGCGGCCGCGAGAGGACTACTACTCCTCTAACCCGCTGTCGCTGCCCTCCAACTTCACCCTCGAGCCGTTCCGCTACGTGCTCGAGAACGACTTCCTGCGCTACTTCGCGAACTCCGTGTTCGTCACCGTGATCACCGTGTTCGCGGTGGTGACCGCCTCGCTGCTGGCCGCGTACGTCATCGTGCGCTCCCGCACCCGACTGGCGAAGTTCAGCCAGAGGCTGTTCCTGATGGGGATCGCGATCCCGCTGCAGGCCACGATCATCCCGATCTACTACCTGATCGTGCAGCTGGGGCTGTACGACACCCTGTGGGCGCTGATCCTGCCCTCGATCGCCTTCGCGATCCCGATCACCATCCTGATCCTGACGAACTTCCTGCGGGACGTTCCCAAGGAGCTGTACGAGTCGATGACCATCGACGGGGCCAACGACTGGCAGATGTTCCGCTCGCTGGTGCTGCCGCTGGCGAAGCCGGCTGTGGTCACCGTGGGCATCTATGACGCGCTGCAGGTGTGGAACGGATTCCTGTTCCCGCTGGTGCTCACCCAGAGCTCTGACAAGCGTGTGCTGCCGCTGTCGCTGTGGGCCTACCAGGGCGAGTTCACGGTGAACATCCCGGCCGTTCTGGCCGCTGTGATGCTCTCCGCCCTGCCCATCCTGGTGCTGTACATCGCGGGCCGTCGCCAGCTGGTGAGCGGCCTGACGGCGGGTTTCAGCAAGTAGGCCTGTTCGGCGGGGGCTATGGCTCCGCGCCGTGGGCCGGCATCGCGGGCGATCCCCCTGGGCCGGCCCCGGGGCCGGCCCACCCCCGTTTCCGGCGCCGTCCGCGGCATCATCCACGCGATCCCGGTCGATTCCGAGCCAGAACCTTCACCGATCTGGCTCGGAATCGACCGGGATCGTGCTGTACAAAGTCCCGGTGGGCCGATGGTCGGCCCATGCCACCACTCGCACGGAGCGTGAGGGTTCAGCCCGCGATGTCTCCTGCGCCCTCGGTACCCTCGAACGCCGCCAGGGCCACCCGCAGCTGCGCGCTCTCGAGCCCGGCCGCGCTCACGGTGATCCGGAGTTCCCCCTCTGCGCCTCCCTCACTGGCCTCGCCGCGCACGATGGCCAGGGCCTTGCCACTGAAGGCCCTGCGCTGCGGAGACGGGAAGGCATTCAGGTCAGTGGGATCGCCGTTGTCGGTGGCCACCAGGGTGCCCGGCCCCTCCACCGTGAAGTGCAGCAGATGGTCCGCCGTGGGGACCTCGATCCCGTCGGCGTCGAGCACCCGTGCGGTGAGGAACGCCAGGTCACGACCGTCGGCAGCGATGTGGTCGCGATCCGCTGCGAGGGCGAGGCGGGCGGGGGCGCCGGCAGTGCGCACGACGTCCACGGCCCACGGCGCACCGTCGCGGTAGGTCTGCACGCGCACCTCCCCCGGCGCGTAGACCACCTCGTCCCAGCGCAGCCGGAACTGACCGGGCTGCATGGCGCGCCGGCCCTGGGAGGCCCCGTTGACGAACAGCTCCGCCTCGTCCCCCGAGGTGAACACATGCACCGGCGTCACCTCGCCCTCGCGCCCGGGCCAGGTCCAGTGCGGCAGCAGATGAGCGGTGGGCACCTCGGGCCGCCAGTGCGCGCGGTAGAGCCAGAACCGGTCCTTGGGGAATCCGGCCAGGTCCACGATGCCCGTGTAGGAGCTGCGGGCGCTGTAGTACGGGGTCGGCTCACCCAGGTAGTCGAAGCCGGTCCACACGAATTCACCGGCCACGAACGGATAGTGCTCAAGGGAGGCGAAGACCTTCTCCGCCGTGGAGCCGAAGTCCACCGCGTGGAGCTCGTAGGCGCTGACCATGCAGGTCGCGTCGTCGGCCCCGGCACCGTCCCGTGCCGGGTTGCTCTGCCCTTCCGCGACGGGGAACAGGTAGGTGCCGCGGGTGGACAGTGCGGAGGAGGTCTCGCTGCCCATGATCGGCGTGTCGGGGAAGGCCTCGCGGAACCGGCCGTACTGGGGTGGGGTGCGGATCCGGTCGGTGCCCTCGAACACCGGCTCCTGCCGGATGCCCTCGCCCTGATAGTTGATGCCGATGACGTCGACCTCGGCGGGCAGGGGCATGTGCGGCTTCGCGTAGTTCATGGCCGTAGTGGTCAGGCGGCTGGGATCCTCCTCGTGGGCGATCTCGACCAGCCGCCGTGCGATCAGGGCGCCTTCCTGGTCCGTGTACTGCTCGCCGACCTCGTTGCCGATCCCCCACAGGATCACGGAGGGGTGGTGCCGGTCGCGCCGGATCATCGCCCGCAGATCCGCCTCGTGCCAGTCCTCGAAGATCAGGTGGAAGTCCAGATCTGTCTTGCGGGCGTACCAGGAGTCGAACACCTCGTCGAGCACCAGGATGCCCATCCGGTCGGTGAGGTCCAGCAGCTCCGGCGCGGGCGGGTTGTGGGCCGTGCGCAGCGCGTTCGTCCCCATCTCCTGCAGGATCTCGAGCTGCCGCTCAGCGGCGCGCTCGTTGAATGCCGCGCCGAGGGCCCCGAGATCGTGGTGGTTGTTCACGCCCTGGATCCGGATCCGCTCACCGTTGACGAGCAGACCCTCGTCGGCGTCGAACTCGATCCGACGCACGCCGAAGGGCGTCTCGACCTGGTCCACGATCTCCTCGCCCCGGCGCAGCGTGGTGACCGCGAGATAGCGATGGGGATGCTGGGTGGGCGGCGGGCCCCAGAGGGAGGGCGCGTCGATCCGGGCCGACGCGGCGGTTCTCGCCGCAGCTCCGGGCCCGACGGCGACGGTGACCGGCTCGATCCGGGCGACGGGGGCGACGGGGGCGCCGCGCTCGACGAGGGCTCGTTGTCCGACGGGGACGCAGTTCTCGACAGGGTCGCCATCCGCGGCGGGGGCATCGTGTTCGGCGGGTGAACCGGGGATCTCGAAGATTTCCGTGGTGACCTGCACGGTGACCGGATCCGACCCGGTGTTCTCGAGTGCCACCTCGATCTCCACGACAGCGGACTCAGCGCCCACCTCGGGGGTGGTGATCGTCGTGCCCCAGTGCGCGACGGCGACCGGGGAGGTCTTGACCAGCCAGACATTGCGGTAGAGCCCTCCGCCCGGGTACCAGCGGGCCGAGCGGGGCGGGTTGTCCAGGCGGATCGCGAGCAGGTTCCGTCCGCCCGGGACGAGGTGAGGGGTGAGGTCCAGGCGCCAGCTGTTATATCCGTAGGGCCAGCCGCCCACGAGGGAGCCGTTCAGCCACACCGACGTATAGGACATCGCCCCGTCGATGTCCAGGTGGATCGAGCGGCCCGCGTCCTCCACCGGGATCTCGAGCTCGCGGCGGTACCAGCCCACGCCCCAGCTCTCCAGGCGCCCCATGCCGCCGTGAGGGCCGTCGACGAGGAAGGGCCCGGCGATCGCCCAGTCGTGGGGCACGACGACCCGCTGCCAGTCGCTGTCGTCCAGTGCCGGATCAGCGGCGTCAGGGGCGACGGGCGGTTGCTGGTCCGGTCGCTGCGCATGCCGTGCGGGATCGCGGAGGAAGGCGTTCGCGCCCGGCTGGATCCATGGCCGCAGGCCGGTCTCGGCGGCGTCGTGGCGCACCTGCTCGGGGCGGGCATCGGCGTCCTTGCCGTCCTGCGCCTCGCCGAGCTCGGGCCACGGCACGTAGTCCAGGGCACGGTCGACCTGGTCCGGCGCCACCCGGCGGAACCGCCAACCGGTCTCGAGGTGGAGTCGTTCACGGGGCGTGGGCGTCATGGGGATCGCTCTCCGGCAGCTCGCGGATGGGGTCTCACCCGTCGATGGGTGCGCAGTGTCGGAGTATATCGGGAAGCGCTTTCGCAGGGTTTCCGGGCTGCGGGATGAACGCGATCGACAGGCGTCTTCTCACCGACTTCCTCGACGCCTATGGTGGCAGGACCGACCCTTCAGGAGGCCACCATGTCCCACACCGCTGACCGTGCCACGACGCTCGCCGCACTGCATGACTCCGGCGAGGTGCTGGTCCTTCCCACCGTCTGGGACGTCTGGAGCGCCCGGGTCGCCGTGCAGGCGGGGTTCCGCGCACTCACCGTGGGCAGCCACCCGGTGGCGGATTCCCTCGGCAGCGCCGACGGCGAGAACCTGGACTTCGCCGACTACCTCGCGGTGGTCGCGCGGATCACCGGGGACGTCGAGGTGCCCGTCAGCGCGGACGTCGAATCCGGCTACGGCCTGGACCCGAAGGAGCTGATCGAGCGTCTGCTCGAGGCCGGCGCCGCAGGAGCGAACATCGAGGACGTGGTCCACGGGGAGGGGAAGCGGGTCCGCGATCGGCAGGAGCACGCCGACTACATCGCCGCAGCCCGCAGTGCGGCCGACGCCGCCGGGGTGCCGTTCGTGCTCAACGGACGCACCGATGCGGTCAAGCTCGGCACGGACGTCTTCCCGGACCCGCTGGCGGAAGCTGTCGAGCGCATCCAGCTGATGGAGGGTGCCGGTGCCCGCGCCGTGTACCCCGTCGGGCTGACCACCGCGGAGCAGGTCACCGCACTCGTCGGCGCGGTCTCGGTGCCGGTCAACGTGACCGCCCATCCGGTGACGGGCCACGGTGCCGGCACGCTGTCCGCCCTGACCGAGCTCGGCGCACGCCGCATCACCTTCGGGCCGCTGTGGCAGAAGTGGCTCGCCGAGGTCTCGGCGGGGCAGCTGGCCGAGTGGGTCGCCTCGGAGTGAGCGGAGCCAGCACCTGGCGCCCCGCGGGACCTCATGCAGGACGTGCGCAAAGCCCTCACCCTCGGAGAAGTGACGTTGCCGCCGTGCTCACCAGGCCCCCGGACTGATCCAGCTTTCCGGCACCCCGGCCGACGGTATTGCTCGGCTCGGCACCAGCCGGGACCTCGTGCCAGACCACGCCCGCAAGACCGTGCGGAGGCAGCTGGACCAGCCGAGCTGACGCCACGAGAGCCCGCACCATAAACGGCCCTCCGTGAACCGGTCTCACCGTTGTGCTGCGCAATGCCGAGCTCAGTCGGACAGCGCTCTGCCGATGAGTGCGCCGAAACCTCCAGCGAGGACGTGAGCATCATGCAGAGGGAGCCACCAGCACGTCCAAGTGACCGGCCCGCCGCCGCTCGACGGGTCACGCTCAGCTCCGGACCACCTCTCCTCCGCTGGATACTCGTCCACCTCGACTCTGAAGTAGTGACGCACAGCGCGCTCATCACGCATCGGACGGAGGTCATACTCCTGCGACCCGAGAAAGCGAACCCCAGCCGCGTGGAGCCCTGTTTCCTCGGTGAGCTCCCGCCGCACCGCAGCCTCCAACGTCTCGCCACGCTTCACCGAGCCCGCCGGGACCTGCACACCCGTGACTGTCAGAGGCAGCTCATCGTGGGTGAACACGAGGAGCTTCTCCGCTCGGATGACATAACAGACAACCTTCTGTGTAACGCGGCTCATCCGCGCAGATTACA